>JBFLXL010000011.1 GCA_040757205.1 Bacillota bacterium | reverse complement strand
GGCAAGGACCCACTCCATGATGTCCAGTCTCCTGGCTTCCTTGGGTTTCAAGAAAACGTCTCCCTTCTTCATGAGTGACATTTTCTCAGACCGCTTACGGGGTGACAATATCACAGGCCAACAACACAATGGGTAATCCGGTTGTTGAAATCGGCCCTCATCGGTGGTAGAATGTAAATCACGGCTGTGAAGAAGCCAAGACCGGTTTGCGGCGAAGGTGGCGTCGGGCGGGCCGGTGGACCGGCCGTGTTTGTCATCCGGAGAGATGGCCGAGCGGATGAAGGCGCACGCCTGGAGAGCGTGTGGGCGGGTAACCGCCTCGTGGGTTCGAATCCCACTCTCTCCGCCATGTAATAGTGGTCGGTGGTCGGAGACTTCACACTGACGACTGACGACCGACGACCGACGACTAAGGTTTAGCCGTGCTAGACGGGGAGGTAGCGGTGCCCTGTGACCCGCAACCCGCTATAGCGGGGTTGAATTCCTGCCCGAGGGCTTGGCTTGTGGGGTCCGGCCGACGCAAGGGGTGTTGACGGTTGGGTCTCGCGCGACGGAGCTTCTCGAACCGTGTCAGATCCTGACGGAAGCAGCACTAAGGGAATCACTCCGGGTGCCGCGAGGGCGCCTGGCCCGAGCCACCTGCGGCGGTAACGCCCGGAAGTCATTGTTCGGAGGCGGGTGCACGGCTAGTTTCACGAAGAGGGTGGGGAAACCACCCTCTTCGTGTTGTTGTTGTTGGTAGGGGGGTGGGGTGAAGAACCGCACGGCACCGTCGACCGGGTCGTGGAAGGAGCCGGAAAAGACCGTTTTTTAGCCGGGGAAGACCGTTTTTTGCGGGTGGTTTTCGTTTGGTTTGGCTGCCGGGTTATGGCCGGATGTGCGTTTTGAGTGTATAATTAATGAAACTTGCACCGGGGATTATGCTTTTTACGGAACACACAAGCCCGGGAATACACAACCCGGAGCTGCTGAAGTGGTGGAACCGGAGGGACGGCTTGGGAAGTGTTAGGCGGGGGGAGCAGCTTGCCGTACTCCACGGCCACAGCTTTGACGGTTGCTTTGGATTGCAGAAGCGTTAGGCGGGGGGAGCAGCTTGCCGTACCAGACTCTGTACCGGACCTGGCGGCCCCGGCGTTTTGATGAGATTGTCGGCCAGAACCACGTCGTTCGGACGCTTGAGAACGCCGTGCAGGCCCAACGGGTGGCCCACGCCTACCTGTTTTGCGGCCCGCGCGGCACGGGGAAGACGACGATGGCCAAGGTGCTGGCCAAGGCCGTGAACTGCACCGGCCGGGACGGGGCCGAGCCCTGCGGGCAGTGTGCCTCCTGCGTGTCCGTCGCGGCCGGGTCGGCGGTGGACGTGCTCGAGATCGACGCCGCCTCCAACCGGGGGGTGGACGAGGTGCGCGAACTCCGGGAACGGGTGAAGTTCCACCCGGCCGCAGGGCGCTTTAAGGTGTACATCGTCGACGAGGTCCACATGCTCACCAACGAGGCCTTCAACGCCCTGCTGAAGACCCTGGAGGAACCGCCCGCCCACGTGATCTTCGTGCTGGCCACCACCGAACCGCACAAGGTGCCCCTGACGGTCATCTCGCGCTGTCAGCGCTTCGACTTCCGGCGCATCGGCCGGCCGGACCTCGTTTCCAGGCTGGAGGAAGTGGCGGCCCAGGCGGGGCTGACGGTGGAAAGCGGGGTGCCGGCCTTCATCGCCCGGGTGGCGGACGGGAGCCTCCGGGACGCCCTCGGCATCCTGGACCAGGCCGCCGCCCTGAGCGGGAACCGGATCACCCTCGAGGACCTGCACAGCATTCTGGGAACGGTCACCGGGGAGGTGCTGGAGCGGCTGGTGGGCCACCTGGCCGCCGGGGAAACCGGCGCGGCCCTGCGGGTGTTGCAGGAGGTGCAGGCTCAAGGCAAGGACCTCCGGATCGTCGCCCGGGAACTAACCGATTACCTGCGCGACCTGCTGTACGGGGCTTTCGGCGCCGGGGGCGCGTCCCGGCCGGACTTGGACCGGGACCGGCTGGTTGAGTTTTTGGCCTTGTTTGCCAAAGCCGAGCAGGAAATGCGGTTTGCCACGCGGCCGATTCTGCCCCTGGAACTGGCGGTGGTCCGTGCCGGCTGGCCGGCGCCGCCCGGCGCCGGCGACGGGCCGGCACGGACGGCCCAACCCGAAAAGGGTCCGGAACTGGAGCGGGTGTGGGAAGAGGTGCTCGCCGAGTTCCGGCGGCGCAAACCGCCGGCAGCCCCTTGGCTGGCCCGCGCGGAGCCCGTGGCGGCCGGTTCCCGGAAGCTGGTGCTGAAATTCCGGGACGCGCTGGCAAAGGAAAAGGTAGCTTTGCCGGAGAACAAGGTTATACTGGAGAATATTCTAAATCTATACTACCCCGGTCGCTGGCAGATCATCTGCGTGTTGGATGAGACGCCGCCGAAACGGTAAGGAGGGACATCGCCATCTTGGGGATCAACAAGATGATGAAACAGGTCCAGGAAATCCAGGCCAAAATGGTCCGGCTACAGGAGGAACTGGGCGAGCGGACGGTGGAGGCCGCGGTGGGCGGCGGAGCCGTCAAGGTCGTGGTCAACGGCCGGCAGGAAGTCTTGAGTATTGAAATCCTGCCCGAAGCCATCGATCCGGAAGATGTGGAAATGCTGCAGGACCTGGTGCTGACCGCGGTCAACGAAGCGCTGCGGCAGTCACGGGAGATGGTGGCCGGCGAAATGGGCAAGCTGACCGGGGGCCTGAAAATCCCCGGCATGTTCTAAGCCGCGGCCAAACAGGGAGCGAGCGGTTTGCGGTATTCCCGTTCGGTGGGCCGCCTGATCGAGGAACTGGCCAGGCTGCCCGGGATCGGCCCGAAAACGGCGCAAAGGTTGGCTTTTTACCTGGTCACCGCGCCGCGGGAGGCGGCCGAGAGTTTGAGCCGGGCCATCTTGGACGCCCGCGACAAGCTGGTGTTCTGCAAAGTGTGCGCCAACATCGCCGATGAGGACCCCTGCGGCATTTGCCGTGATCCCAACCGTGACCACGGCTTGGTGTGCGTGGTGGAACAGCCCCGTGACGTCCTGGCCGTTGAAAAGGCGCACGGCTACCGGGGGCTCTACCACGTCCTGAACGGCAGCCTTTCCCCGCTGCAGGGCGTGGGCCCCGAGGAGTTGAACATCGCGGCCCTGGTGGAGCGGGTCCGGGAAGGCGCCGTCCGGGAGGTGATCGTGGCCACCAACGCCACGGTGGAGGGCGAGGCCACGGCCTTGTACCTGGCCCGGTTGCTCCGCCCCCTGAGCGTCCGGGTGACCCGGCTGGCTTTCGGGCTGCCGGTGGGTTCCGACCTGGAGTACGCCGACGGTCGGACCCTGGCCCGGGCGATCGAGGGCCGGCGAGAGGTATAATTTGCCTTCCGGGTTGCATATGTTTTGATAACCAAGACGGGTAGCCCGGGAGGTGCTTCGCGGTGGACTGGAAACTGATTCTGTTGGGTTTCTTGGGGTTGGCGGGGCTGTACCTGGTGGGGTCGTTTTTCCTGACGCCTTTGAAATACCTGTACCGCCTGTTTGCTTACGCCGCCGTGGGGGTCATCCTGCTGGTGGTGGTGAACTTGGGCGGGTCCTTCTTTGGGTTTCACGTCGTCCTCAATCCGTTCACCGTCCTGACTGCCGGTCTGCTCCAGGTGCCGGGAGTGATTCTCCTGGTCCTGCTTACGCTGATGATCTGAAATGCGGGATAAAGGCGTTTGCGGCGCGGGCCTCCTCAGGGCGGGGAGGCTTTTCTTATTCAGGCCGTTATTTTGGGGGAAGGGGATTTCTCGGTGAACCAACGGCGGGCGCCCCTGTTTGAGGCCCTGAAGCACCATGTGCTCCAAAACTACGCGGGCTTTCACTTTCCGGGGCACGGCGGGGGAGGCTTTCCCCGGGGTTTTCCCGGCGGTCGTGAGTTCTGCCGGTTCGACCTGACCGAGCTGCCCGGGCTGGACGACCTGCACGCGCCCGCGGGCCCGATCGCCCGGGCCCAGGAATTGGCGGCGGCTTTGTACGGGGCCGACCGTACTTTTTTTCTGGTGAACGGGAGCACGGCCGGGGTGCAGGCCCTCCTGCTGGCGGCCACGGCCCCCGGGGAAAAGGTGCTGGTGCCTCGAAACGCGCACCGCGCGGTGATCGGGGGCCTGGTGCTTTCGGGGGCCGATCCGGTGTACGTCACGCCGCCCTACGACTCCGACTGGGGCTTCTGCCGCCCCTCCCGGCCGGCCGACCTCCGGGCCGCCCTGCGGGCGCATCCCGGCGTCCGGGCCGTACTCTTGACCCACCCGGACTACTACGGGCAGGCCGCGGTGGATGCTGAAACGGCCGCGGTGCTTAAGGAGTCCGGAGCCCTATTCTTGGCCGACGAGGCTCACGGGGCGCACCTGCCGTTTCACGCCGCGATGCCGGCGCCGGCCTTGGGGCTTGGGGCGGCGGCGGCGGCGCAGAGCCTGCACAAGCTGGGCGGCGCCCTGACCCAGGCTTCGTTGCTGCACCTCAAAGGGACAGGCCTTTCCCCCGCGCGGGTGGGCCGGGCGCTGGCCTTGCTCCAGACTTCCAGCCCCTCGTATCTGCTGATGGCCTCCCTGGACCTGGCCCGGCGGCAACTGGCCGTCTCCGGAGAACGGCTTTTGGGACGGGCGGTGGAACTCGCCGGCCGCCTGCGCCGGGGATTGGCGGCGCTGGGCGGGGTGGAGGTTTTCGACGCCGGGCCGGGCCGGGCCGACCCGACCAAGGTGCCGGTGTCCACCCGCGGCCTGGGTTTGAGCGGGTACCAGGCGGCCGCCTGGCTGCGCGAGAGGCACGCCGTTCAGGTGGAAGCGGCCGGCCGGGATCACCTTTTGTTTGTGGTCGGGCTGGGGACGCGGGCCCCGGATGTCGCCCGGGCCCTGAGCGCTTTTCGCGCTCTGGTCCGGGAGCACCTCTCCTCCGGCCTCCGACCTCCATTTTGGCCTGTTCCCCCGGCCCAAAAGGTGCTTACCCCGCGGGAGAGCTGGTTTTTGCCGGCCCGGGCCGTGCCGCTCCGGGAAGCGTCCGGCCTGGTGGCCGCGGAAACGGTCAGCCTGTGTCCGCCGGGAATTCCGATCGTGTTTCCGGGTGAAAAACTGACCCCGGAAGTGTTAGAATATATTCTGGAAATCCGGGCCGGGGGAGTGGCCTTTCAAGCCGCTGAACCCGGCCTGGAAACCATATTGGTGCACGACGGGTGAGGCGGTGAGCGGCGTTTTCATCGTTTTTGAGGGTATAGACGGCGCCGGGAAGACCACCCAGCTCGCGCGGCTTCACGAGGCGCTCCGGCTAAAGCGCCACCGGGTGCTGGCGACCCGCGAGCCGGGCGGGACCCGGATCGGCGAGGCCGTGCGGCGGGTGCTGCTGGACACCGGGAACAGCGGGATGACCGGAGAAACCGAGGCGCTGCTCTACGCGGCCGCCAGGTCCCAGTTCACGGCCGAGGTGGTAAGGCCGGCGCTGGCGCGTGGGGAGATCGTCTTAAGCGACCGCTTTTTGGACTCCTCCCTGGCTTACCAGGGTTTCGGGCGCGGGCTGGAACTGGACGGGCTGCGCCGGGTGAATCTCCTGGCCACCGGCGGTTTGCGGCCCGACCTGACCGTGCTTTTGGACCTGCCGGCGCACGCCGCCATGGCCCGGCTGAACCCGGACCGCCGGGACCGCCTGGAGCAGGAGGGAGCAGCCTTTTTTGAACGGGTGCGCCGCGGTTACCTGGAGCTGGCGTCGGCCGATCCCGGGTCCTATTTGATTGTCAACGCCGAACGGGAGGCAAAAGCGTGCGCGTCCGCGATTTGGGCGCGGGTGGGGGTTTTGTTGCCGCCCGGACCGGTTTGAACGGGGGTTGATCAGGAATTGCTGGACGGGATCATCGGGCAGGAACTGGCCAAGAGGTATTTTCAGAGGGCGGTTGACGGCGGCCGCCTGGCGCACGCCTACCTGTTTCACGGTCCGGCGGGGGTGGGCAAGAAAAGCCTGGCCCGGGCGCTGGCCCAGGCCTTGGTCTGCAACGCCGGAGGAAAGGCTTTCTGCAGTGTTTGCCCCACTTGCCGGATGTTCGTCGCCGGTTCCCACCCCGACTTCCGGGTCCTGGACGGTGCCCGGAAGTCGATCGGGATCGCCGAGGTGCGGGAGCTGCAGCAAACACTCGTCTACCGGCCGTACGGGACGCGGCACCTGTGCCTGGTGCAGGAAGCCGAAGGCCTGACCGCGGAAGCGGCCAATGCCTTTCTAAAGACTCTGGAGGAACCGCCGGCCCCGGCCCTGTTTATCCTGACCAGTTCCCGGCCCGCTCGGCTGCCGCCCACGGTGGCCTCCCGCTGCTTGAGGATCCCCTTCCGGCCGCTGACCACGGATGAAATCACTTCCGGACTGGAGACAATGGGGTTTAAGGGGGACGTGGCGCTGCTGGCGGCCCGCCTGGCCGGGGGCAGCCTGGGACGGGCGGCCGAACTGGCTGCCGGCGGGGATGGTCCGGACTGGCAGGAAAAGGCGGCGCACCTGGCGCACGCGTTCCTTTCCGGGATCGGGACCGCTGAGTTGTTCGCCCGGGCCCGGGAACTCGGGGAGCGGGCCGAAATGCTGGCGCGGACCGAGCACCTGCTCCTCTGGTACCGGGACCTCTTGCTGTGGCGGGAGGCCGGCGCCGAGGAATTGCTGACCAATGTGAACCGCCTGGAACAGATCCGGGTGCAGGCGCGTTTGGCGGACGGCCCGGCTCTGGTGCGGAGAATCGGCGTTATTGAAGATACGAGAAAGAAACTGCTGGCCAACGCGAACGTGCGCCTGGCGGCGGAGGTTTTATGCCTGCGCCTGGCCGGGCCGGCCGAGGAGGAACAGGACGGATATGACCGGGCAACTGGTTGGAGTTCAGTTTAAGAAAACCGGCAAGACGTATTATTTTGATCCCGGCGCCCTGGATTTGGAAAAGGGTGCGGGAGTGATCGTGGAGACGGTGCGGGGGTTGGAATACGGCACTGTGGTCATCGGGCCCCGCCCCCGGGATGGCGAGGACGGCGAACAACTGCTGAAACCGGTGGTGCGCAAGGTCACCGACGAGGACTTGAAGTGCCTGGCCGAGCTGCAGGAAAAGGAAACGCGGGCCTTTCAGATCGGGGAGGACAAGATCAAGGCGCACGGCCTGCCGATGAAGCTGGTGGGCGTGGACTACACCTTCGACGCCAGCAAAGTGATTTTCTACTTCACGGCCGAGGGCCGGGTTGATTTCCGCGAGCTGGTCCGGGACCTGGCTTCGGTTTTCCGTACCCGTATCGAACTGCGGCAGATCGGCGTGCGCGACGAGGCGAAGATGCTGGGCGGGCTCGGCGGTTGCGGCCGGGAGCTTTGTTGCGCGTCCTGGCTGCGCGAGTTCACCCCGGTCTCGATCAGGATGGCCAAGGAGCAGAACCTCTCGCTCAACCCGGCCAAGATCTCGGGTATCTGCGGCCGGTTGATGTGCTGCTTGAAGTACGAGAGCGAAGTGTATGAGATCGCCCGGGGTGAGTACCCTGATGTCGGGGCCCGGGTGGAAACCCCCGCCGGGGAGGGAAAGGTGACCGGGGTGAACATCTTCCGGAACACCGTGAGCGTGGAACTCAAAGATTCCAAACACGTGCAGTACTTCCCGTTGAAGCAGTTGAAAACCCTGCCCAAGCGCTAGGCGGATCAAAATCAACAAGCCGGGGTTGACGGGTATGGTGAAAAGCGGGGGCACGCTTTATCTTTGCGGGACTCCCATCGGCAACCTGGAGGACGTCACCCTGCGTATGCTCCGGGTACTCGGCGAGGCCGACCTGATCGCCGCCGAAGACACCCGGCACACCAGGAAGCTGCTGGGCCGTTACGGCATCAAAACGCCGCTGACCAGTTTTCACGCCCACAACCGGGTGCGGAAAACGCCGGAGCTGCTGGAGCGGCTGCGAGCGGGGGCGTCCGTGGCCCTGGTGTCGGACGCCGGCATGCCCGGAATTTCCGATCCGGGGGCCGAACTGGTCGCCGAGGCGGCGCGTGCCGGTTTCAACGTGGTTCCGGTGCCGGGCCCGAGCGCGGTGCTCACTGCCCTGGTCGTTTCCGGCCTGCGGACGGACCGCTTTGTGTTCGAGGGGTTTTTGCCGCGCCGGGGGCGAAAGAGGGCGCTGGAAGGACTCCGCGGCGAGCGGCGCACCGTGGTCCTTTTTGAGGCGCCCACGCGGCTCCATGCGACCCTGGAAGACATCCTGGAAGTGCTGGGGAACCGGATGGTGGTGGTGGCCCGGGAACTGACCAAGCAGCACGAGGAAGTATTCCGGGGTACGGTGATTGAGGCGCGGGAGCATTTCACCGCCCACCCGCCGCGCGGGGAATTCACCCTCGTGCTCGAGGGCGGCGCCGGGGAACCGGTGTCGCTTGCTCCCGAACCGGTGTCGCTTGCTCCCGAACCGGCGGCCCTGGCGGCTCAATTGGCGGAACTGCACGCCGCGGGGTCGACGCGGGGAAACGCTCTCCGGGAGGTCGCCCGGCGGCACGGGATGAGCCGCCGGCAACTCTACGGTCTGCTTGTGGATCCGGAACGAAGTAAGGATTTGCCCGAAAAGTGATGAGAGGCCCGTGTCAGAGGCCTCCCGCACCAGGAGTCTATCGGGCTGTTCGCGCCTACATGGCGTGGGCTTTTTGGAACATCTCGGCGGTACAGTGGCGGCAGACCAGTTTTCCGCGGTAGTGCTGCACGTCACCCGCATTGCCGCAGAAGACACACGCCGGCTCGTACTTCTTGAGAATGATCTTCTCGTTGTCCACGTAGATTTCCAGCGCGTCCTTCTCCTCGATGCCAAGAGTCCTGCGGAGCTCGATCGGGATGACCACCCGGCCCAACTCGTCCACCTTGCGCACAATTCCTGTCGACTTCAAGACTTCCCCTCCCTCTCCCAGATTTTTCTTCGACAGAATAAAACAAAATCGCGCAAGTAAATGGTACCAAGCATTCCATTAAAAGTCAACATCTTTTCCTTAAAAAAGTTACAAAAAATTCTTCCCCGTGGTGAAAGATTGGAAAACTTGACAATAATACAACCGGAAGATAAAATTTTCGGTATAATTTGGAAAGGGAAGTGACCTCGACCTTGGGAAAGCCGCCCTTTTATATCACAACGCCCATCTACTACCCGAGCGACAACCTGCATATCGGGCACGCCTATACGACGGTGGCCGCGGACGCCATGGCCCGCTTCAAGCGGCTGACCGGTTATGACGTGTACTTTTTGACCGGCTCCGATGAACACGGTCAGAAGATCGAGCGCACGGCGGCGGCGCAGGGCAAAAACCCACAGGAATACGTCGACGGGATTGTGGCCGGTTTCAAGCGCCTCTGGTCCCGGTTGGACATCGACTACTCGGATTTCATCCGGACCACCGAGGACCGGCACAAGCGGGTGGTGACGGACGTTTTCCGCCGCCTGTACGAACAGGGCGACATCTACAAGTCCTCCTACGAAGGGCTTTACTGCACCCCTTGCGAAGCCTTCTGGACGGACCGCCAGGTCGCGGACGGAAACTGCCCCGACTGCGGGCGTCCGGTCGAGCTGGTGGCCGAGGAGAGCTACTTTTTTCGGCAGTCCCGTTACGCGGAGCGGCTGCTGGCCCACATCGAACGGAACCCTGAATTCATCCAGCCGGCTTCGCGGCGGAATGAAGTGGTCAGCTTCATCAAGACGGGCCTGGAGGACCTGTGCGTGTCCAGGACCTCGTTCAACTGGGGCATTCCAGTGCCGTTCGACCCCCGGCACGTGATTTACGTCTGGGTGGACGCGCTGACGAACTACATCTCGGCCTTGAACTACGGGGGCGAAGACGACTCGCTGTACCGGCGGTACTGGCCGGTGGACGTGCACCTGGTGGGCAAGGACATCGTCCGTTTCCATTGCATCATCTGGCCGGTCATCCTGATGGCGGCCGGCATTCCGCTGCCGAAACGGGTGGTCGGGCACGGGTGGCTGATGCTGGAAAGCGGGAAGATGTCGAAGTCCAAGGGCAATGTCGTCGACCCTTTCGTGCTTGTCGACAAGTACGGTGTGGATGCGATCCGGTACTACCTGCTGCGGGAGATGGTCTTCGGGGTCGACGGCTACTACTCCGAAGACAGCCTGATTCTGCGCATCAACGTGGACCTGGCGAACGATTTGGGCAATCTTTTAAGCCGTACTACGGCCATGATCGACAAATATCTGGGCGGGGTGATCCAGGCCCCGGGTCCGGCCGGCGGCCCGCTGGACCGGGAATTGATCGACCTGGCGCTGATCACCCCCGGCGAGGTGGCCGGACTGGTGCACGAACTCGACCTGTCGGCCGCCCTCGGGGCGATCATGAAACTGGTCGGGCGGGCGAACAAGTACATCGAGGAGACCGCGCCCTGGGCCCTGGCCAAAGACCTGGCCAAGAAACAGCGGCTGGCCGGGGTGCTGTACAACCTGGCCGAGTCCTACCGGATCGCCACCGTCCTGCTGTCTCCCTTCATGCCCGGATTCCCGGCGCGGGTGTGGCCGCAATTGGGCATCGCGGGCCATCCTGAACTGCACACGTGGGAGTCGCTCACCTGGGGCCGGCTGCCGGCGGGCACGCGCATCGCGCGCGGGGCGCCGCTTTTCCCGCGCCTTGAGGTCTCCAAGTAGTATGCTCTTGGTGGATACTCACGCCCACCTCGACCACGGCCGGTTTGCCGCCGACCGGGACGCCGTTCTGGCCCGGGCGAGGGACGCGGGGGTGGGCTTGATCGTCACGGTGGCGAGCGATCTTGCTTCCGCCCGGGCCGCCGTACACCTGGCCGAAAGACACGGCTCGGTGTTCGCGGCGGTGGGGGTGCACCCGCACGACGCCGCCGGGGCCGGACCGGGTTATCTGGATGAGTTGCGCCGGCTCGCCCGGCACCCCCGGGTGGTGGCGGTTGGTGAAATCGGCCTTGATTACCACTACGATTTTTCCCCCCGGCCGGTGCAGCGGGAAGTGATGGCGGCCCAACTGGAACTGGCCGCGGAAGTGAACCTGCCGGTGATTGTGCACTGCCGGGAGGCTTTTGAAGACACCTGCGCGTTGCTGCGGGACGGCCGGTGGCCGCGGGCGGTGATGCATTGTTTCAGCGGGGACTGGGCAGAAGCCGAAACGTTCCTTGACCTCGGCTGTTTTATCTCTCTGGCCGGGGTGGTCACCTTCAAGGGGGCCCAAACCCTCTGCGAAGTGGCGGAGAAGGTGCCGGAGGACCGCCTGCTTCTGGAGACCGACGCCCCCTACCTGGCGCCGGTGCCATGGCGCGGCCGCCGGAACGAGCCGGCTCATCTGCGCCACACCGCGGAATACGTCGCCGGCCTGCGGGGCCTGACCCCGGAACGGCTCGCCGCGATCACCACCGCCAACGCGCGCGCCTTCTTCAACCTGCCTGTACCTGAAGGGGAGGGGTGAGTGGTGGGGAGTGCAAAGCGGGGTTTGGTGCTCGTCTTCACCGGGGACGGCAAGGGCAAGACGACCGCGGCGTTGGGCCTGGCGCTGCGCGCCTGGGGACAGGGCCTGCGGGTGCTGGTCATCCAGTTCGTCAAGGGAGATGTGGAAACCGGCGAGCTGAAAGCGGCCGCCCGGATGGACGGTTTGGAGGTCAGGCCGCTCGGGGCCGGGTTTGTATTTCCAGGCGATGAGGAAGGGTTGCACCGGCACCGGGAGGCGGCGGCGGCGGCGCTGGGCGCCGCCCGTGCCGCCCTCGAAGGGCGCGGGTACGAAATGGTGGTGCTGGACGAGATCTTCGTCGCGCTCAGCCTGGGGCTGGTGACGTTGGACGAGGTGTCGGCGCTGCCGGACCAAAAGCCGGAGGGCGTACACCTGGTGCTGACCGGGCGGGGCGCGCCGCCGGAGATCGTCGCCCGCGCCGACCTGGTGACGGAGATGCGGGAAATCAAGCACCACTACCGGAGCGGGGTGGGGG
The DNA here is from genome assembly GCA_040757205.1 of Bacillota bacterium. Taxonomy (NCBI): domain Bacteria; kingdom Bacillati; phylum Bacillota; species Bacillota bacterium. Next base: position 69,433 of record JBFLXL010000011.1, on the reverse strand, counting down.
CGCAACGGGGGATCGAATACTGACGCGGTGGAATAATCCGGCAGGAGAACGGTGCCGCCTGTAGAATTATTCAGGCAGGGGGAAGAGCGGTGGAATGGTATACGGTGCCAAAGTCCGAGTATCTCGACCGGCCCAGGCGGTTCCGGGCCGGCAGCCGGTTTTGGTTCTTGCTGGCCGGGTTGGCGGCGGTCCTGTTGCTGGGTTGGGGCTGGTACGCCTGGGCGAACTCGGTCCAGGTGACCCTGCATAACGATGGGGAAGCGGTGGCGGTAAGGACTTCCGCGGGCACGGTGGCCGACCTGCTGGCCAGGAAAGAGATTGCGGTCGGACTGCAGGACGAGGTTACTCCCTCGCCGGACACCCCTCTGTCTGACGGCCTGGCCGTCACGGTTCTGCGGGCGGTGCCCGTGTCCGTCCGGGTGGACGGGCGGGAGTGGGAAGTGTTCACCACCGCTCAGAGCGTGGGCCGGGTGCTCACCGACGCCGGCGTGGAGCTGGGCGCGCACGACCTGGTGCTGCCGGGCCGGCGCGCACCTGTTGCTGCCGGGATGGAGGTCCGCCTCGTCCGGGTGACCGTGGCGCTCGACGAGCGGGAAACGGCTGTTCCGTTCGGGGTGGAACGCCGGCCGGCCTACGATATGCTCAAGGGAGAGACCCGGCTGCTGGTCCAGGGCCGGCCCGGGCTGGTGCGGGAGACCTGGCGGGTGACCCGCCACGACGGGCAGGAATTCGAGCGCCGGCTGGAGAGTAGCGAGGTGGTGGCCAAGCCGCAGAACCAGGTGCTGCTGGTAGGGACGCTGACCACCGTCACGCGTGGGGCGCAGGAGTTGCGTTTCCGGGAAATGATCCGGGCCGAGGCCACGGCCTACACCTACACCGGCCGGAATACGGCGACCGGATTGGCCCCGGGACCGGGCACGGTGGCCGTCGACCCGCGGGTGATCCCCATGGGCAGCCGGCTCTACGTTGATGGTTACGGTATCGGCCGGGCCATGGACGTGGGCGGAAGCATCAAGGGCAACCGGGTGGACGTGTTTTTCCCGACCCGGCAGGAGGCGGTGCAGTGGGGACGCCGCACGGTTGATGTGTTCATTCTCGAGTAGGGCCCTTTAAGAAGCTTTTTTTTATGCCCTGGAAAGGGAAAAATAAAACGTGAATGTGAACAGGAACCCGCTCTTGACCAGTACCGGCGAGGTACGCCGCCTGCTGGCGGAATACGGCGTGAGGCCCCGCAAATCATTGGGTCAGAACTTCCTGGTGGCCGCCGGAGTGTTGGACAAGATCCTGGAGGCGGCCGAGGTCGCGAGAGACGAAGCCGTGATCGAAATCGGGCCCGGCGTGGGCGCGTTGACCCGGCGTCTGGCGGGAAGAGGGGCGCGGGTGACGGCGGTCGAAATCGACAACCGCCTGATCCCGCTGCTGCAAGACGTGCTTGGCGATCTGGGGGAGCGGGTCCGCCTGATCAACGCCGACGCGCTCAAGGTGGACTACGGGGCTCTGCTGTCTGCCCCGGGTGACCGTGATTTCAAGGTGGTGGCCAACCTGCCTTACTACATCACCAGCCCGTTCGTGGCCGGCTTCCTGGAGGCCGGTCACCGCTTCGAGCGGATGGTGCTCATGGTCCAGAAGGAAGTGGCCGACCGGATGGCGGCGGCGCCCGGCACCAGCGCTTACGGGGCGCTTTCCGTTCTGGTGGCCTACCACACCGAAGCCGATATCGTCTGGCGGGTTTCCCGGCACTGCTTCTATCCCCCGCCTGCGGTGGACTCGGCCGTGATCCGCTTGGTGCGCCGCCCTTCGCCCGCGGTAAGCGTGCTGCGGCCCGAAATCTTCTTTCGCCTTGTGCGCGCCGCCTTCGGCCGTCGGCGGAAAATGCTGCCCAACGCGCTGGCGGAAGTGGTTTTGGGTCTGGACCGTGAGACCTGGGTCCAAATCATTGAAAGCGCGGGCCTCGATCCCCGCGCCCGGGGGGAAACCCTCACGCCGCAGCAGTTCGCCCTGATCGCGGACGCCTGCGTGCGGTTAGGTTACGAAGCCCCATCTGTGTTATAATACAGGCATCTATACTCAGGGAAGTGAGGTACTTGTACCTAAACAGTCCGACAAAGGGGCAGTTGACCTTCGACCAGATGATGAGCGACATGATGCGGTACATTACCGGCCTGCCCTCTTCATCCTACAAGATCATCATCGGCACCGATTCCCAGGTGGTGAAGGGCGCCACCCACTTCATTTCGGCGGTCATCGTGCACCGCCTGGGCAAGGGAGCCCGCTACTATTACCGGAAAAAGACGCACCGCAAGATCAAAAGCCTGCGCCAGAAGATTTTCTTTGAAACCGCTCTGAGCCTGGAGCTGGGGGGTCTGGTGGCCAAGAAGTTTGCCGAAGTCGGATGTGAAGACCTGAAGGTCGAGATTCACATCGACGCCGGCACCCACGGCGACACCAAGGAGTTGATCCGGGAAGTGGTGGGCATGGTCACCGGGAGTGGTTTCCGCGCTCGGATCAAGCCGGACGCCTACGGGGCGTCCTCGGTCGCCGACCGGCACACGAAGTAGAAGCTAGGAGCCAGAATTCAGAATTCAGAATTCAGGAGCCAGAATTCAGTGAGTCCACTTACGGAGCCCCCGGCCACCGCCGGCCGCCGGCCGGCGGCGGCAAGGTGCAGCCGCTTGGAACGGCTACCGTTTGGTTGTTGGACCGGGGTAAGCGTGCCTAAGGGCACGGGTCGGCCGGCGACCACCCGGTCGCGGCCGCCCCCCCTCAGGGACGTCTTCCAGTTGTCCCTCCGGCCTTTCTCCCGGTTACCCCGCTGATCTCTGCTTCAAGAAGGTCCCAACGCCTGGTATGGTGGTAACCATTGAAGGTGACCCCATCCCGGATGCGGGATCTGTTTCTGTTGTTCAGAACGCAGAACGCCTCCAGATGGTCCCCGATAATGGTTTCGGCGATCAGCCGGGCGTGATGGGGGCCCCGGTCGGGCGAACCCAGTTCGCAGTGGGGGATGGAGGCGGCAACGCCTATCTTTAGCCCCTTACGCGTCGCTCCTACCAGGGCCGCCGGCGGCACCGCCAGTTCCCGGAAAGGGACGGAATCCAGCAAGCGCCGGGAAACGGCGTGCGGTCCGTGCGAAGGCGAGGCGGTGCCCAGGTCGGTCAGCCCCAGGGACTGGTTCAAAAGTTTTCTCAACGCGACCAGTTCGTTGACCACCGGGGTCGCCACTTCGCGGTCAAGTGCCGGATAGCAGTCCACCAGGCTCAGGTCCGCGCCGTTTTGGACCGACTGCAGCAGTTTTTCCAGGACGGGCCGGATGTTGCCGGCCATGTCCCCGTCCACAAACAGCACGGCCTCCGCGCCCATCTGATGGGCGTGCAGCGCACCCACCGCCCGGGGCACATCGATGCCCAGCGGCTTCTGGAAGTGTATCTCTTGGATACGATCTTTTTGCGGACATAGCCTGATGATCTCCCGCGACCCGTCACGGCTGCCGTTCACCACGGGCAAGACGAAATCGATGGGCAGGGTCAGGATGTTATGGAGAACCTCATTCAGGCGTAAAGCTTCGTTTTGCACGGGTATCACTGCGCAAAGCACCGTTCCATCCCCTCCTCCTCTGCTTGTTAATATATGGAAAGCAAGGCAAACCTGTGCTTTGCGGTTCCCCAAAGATCACACGCCCTCATATGATGAATTATTCAAATTAAGGGAGGAGTTGGCATCGTGAGCGACATCCGGGCGGGAGATATTGTAGGCCGCCGATCCTACGGTCTGGACCTCTATTTTAAGGTGGTCGAAATCTACACCCTGGACGGGCGGGACTATGCCCACCTGCGGGGAGTGGACATGCGGCTTTTTGCGGATGCTCCGGTTTTGGATTTGGAGAAAATCAGTGCGGACAAGGTGGCCGAATACTGGCGGAAGATGCTCACTTTGGGCAATGAGTGCGTGAACCGCTGCTTTCAGCGCCGGGACCCGGAACACCAGGGGGACTTTACGAATCGGGGGGACAAAGTAGCCACCTTCGACGTGCCGGGAAAAGTGCTGCACCTGGACGGGGACCAGGACTACCTTGAACTGTGCAGCACCACCTATCGCCAGTTGAAGGTGCCCTTCAAGGGTTACTTCGTCCGCGAATCAAGGCAGCCGGAGGAAGTAGCCGGCCTGTTGCGGGAGTACCGTCCCGACATCTTGGTACTCACCGGACATGACGCTTTTAAGAAGGGGAGCAAAGACTTCCGGGACATGGACAACTACCGCAACTCCAGGTATTTCGTGGAAGCGGTCAAGGTGGCCCGGGATTATGAACAGAGCCGGGATGACCTGGTGGTCTTTGCCGGAGCATGCCAGTCTTTCTACGAAGCCATATTGGAGGCCGGGGCCAACTTCGCCAGCGCCCCGGAGAGAGTGCTGATCCACGCCTTCGACCCGGTGTTTGTGGTGGAAAAGGTGGCCTATACGCCTGTGAACAAAGCCATTGTGCTTAAAGAGGTCATTGAAGCCACGATCACCCGGTATCCGGGAATCGGGGGGCTTGATACCCAGGGTAAATACCGGATGGGCGCGCCCAAGTCAGCCTACTGAGTAATAAAGTATAATGTATACTGGAAAACATTGCATCACCAGGTAATTATCACTAACAATACCTGCTCCGCGTTCATAGAATGAAGCGTGGAGGAGGATGGTCATGTACTCGGGAGCAGCCCTAGCGTTGATTAATGGCGTACCGGTAATCGGCGCCCGCTTTCAGGACCGCAAACGGGCGCTGACCGAGGTGCGGGACCTGACCGAGCAGGTGGCCCGCTGTGTGCGGGCGGGAAGCCAGGCGGCGGTTCGGGTCGGCTTCCAGCCCAGAGCGGACGGCTGTTTTACCATGGAGTTGAGCGGCGGCGGAGAGAACATAGCAATCCCCGGAGTCGACGAGTTGATGCTCCGGCGGTTCCGAAAAGCGTACGACGCGAAGAAGATGTTCGTGCTCACCTGTTTCGTGGACGAGGGCGCCGGGGCGCCGCAGTCTCTGGTTGTCTCCGACGGTCTGGGCGTAGTCGTTTACAAGCCCTGCAAGGCCCTGCAATTGTAACGGCGGCCGAATTGCGGCGTGCGCCATCCGGCACATCTCACCCCCCGGTTTCATACCATAGGGTTAAGCCGGCACTGCTTTTGACGAGGGAGGGATGCTAAAATGGCGAAAGACGACTTGGACGGACTGGTCGATACCGCGGAGGTGCCGGAAGTTAAAGACCAGCGGTTTTGGCCCAAGCCACCGGTCAATCTCGGTGAGTGCAAAGCTCCGTCCAAGGTGGTGTTCCTGTTGTTCACCAACTGCCTGGTGATCAATAACGGTGTCTGTCCCGAATGGGACTTTTGCGATCCGCTTTGCACAAAAAAGTAATAGTGCGTAAGGAGGTTGGAACAATGATTGAAAAAGATCAGATCCGGTCCGTAATGGAGGCGCTCGATGAATCCGATGATCCCGAACTCGTTCGGTCGTTCCTGAAGTCAGGCTGCAAGGCGCCGCTAAAGGTCATTTATCTCGTTTTCGCAAACTGTGTCACGATCAATAATGGTGCCTGCCCCGACTGGGATTTCTGCGACCCGGTAGTAAAATTCAAGAAATAGCCCAGGTTTTAAAATAACCACCGGCTCACCGGTGGTTATTTGTTTTGGGGGAGGCGCAGAAGGGGCGTTAGCTTAATAAGATGGTCAGGAAAGTCTTGGGAGGGATCGGCGATGCCACGGCGGGAATGGGAACTGGGATATAACCAGGGGTACGCAGCGGGCTTTGAAGACGGGTACGAGAAAGGCTACCGGGAGGGTGGCTATCTCGGCTTCAACAACGGTTTTGCCGCCGCTCTGAAGGATGACGGCGGGGCGCCTTCCAAGCTTGAACCGGCCCACGCCCTGTTGAAAATGAGCCGGGTGGGAATGTTTCGGATTGTGTTGTCCGGCCCGGCGGCCCAGGAAGCGGCGCGGCAGTTCCAGGCGCTTGGATTCGAAGTCGAACCCCAGCTCTACTAGCCCCAAAATGTACCATCATACTCATATTTTGAATATCCAGCTAGAATTATCTCAAAGTTGTGCAGCCATCCAAGCATACCAAGGGAGAGCAAAAATAGAGGGATTTGTCGAGATTGGCGGGTCAATGTTAAGCTTGGGTGGACAAGTCCAAATCTGGGAAAAGGAGGTCTTTCATGCAGTTCTCTAGTAGAAAACCCGCCGTTCTAGTTGTCGCCCTGTTGTTGACCATCGCCTTGCTGGTTCCGGCCGCCCTGGCCCACGCCAACGCACCTTCTGCTGATGAAAGCAAGTTGATTTCGGGTATAAACCAGGCCCGCCAGCAGGCGGGGGTTCAGCCTCTAGCCAATACCGCCGGTTTGAACCAGGTGGCCCTGGATCTCCTGACGACCAGGACCAGCGTGTCACAAGCCTTACGAAATCAAGGGATTTCCTACCGGTCGGCCTGCACGCTGCGCGTGAATTCCGGCAACGTGAACCTGGTGGTCCGGGCATTGACCGGTTCCTGCGCGCCGCAAGCCTTACAGCCGCAGTACAGTCAGGTCGGGGTCGCGATTCGGAACAACGTAACTGTAGTGGTGCTGATCAACGGCGTTGTCTCCGGGCAACAACCGCCGCCGACGCAGCCCACGCCGCCTCCGGCAGAGCCCACCCCGCCGCCGCCGACGCAGCCGGCGCCGACCCCCAATCCCGGGTCAATGACCGCCAACGAACTGAAGATAGTGGATCTGGTGAACGCCGAACGGGCCAAGCTGGGACTCCGGGCTTTGGCGGTGGACGCCAAGCTGTCGCAGGTCGCCCGGTTGAAGTCGGAGGACATGCGGGACAATCGTTATTTCGCCCACCAATCCCCCACTTACGGTTCGCCCTTTGAGATGATGAGGCAGTTCGGGATTACCTACCGCACGGCCGGTGAGAATATCGCCGCCGGGCAGCGCACCCCCGAAGAAGCCATGCGCGGGTGGATGAATTCCTCCGGCCACCGGGCCAATATCTTGAACTCCAGTTTCACGCATATCGGCGTGGGGCACGCGGTCGGCGGGAGCTACACCAACTACTGGACGCAGATGTTTATCGGGCGGTAGTACTTCGTCAGGCTGTAAGTCCAGCCGCACCAAAACCGGTCGTGGCTAAAAGCCGCGGCACTCAGGTTAACCGAGCAACATTCACATTTCCTCCTTTCGGGCCATACATTGGTAATCAATGACGAAAGGAGGAATCTATTTATGATCCATAAGCAAAAAGTCAAAGTCGTCTGTCAGGAAGAAAAGGTGCAGCAAGTCATCGGCGAAAAGGCCGCCCAGACAGTGGTGCGCGGCGTGGTGACCATCCCGCACCCCAAACCCCCGGCCGAGCAGATCCTGACCGTCAGGGCCCAGGTCGAGGACAAGGAAATCGACGTCATTCCCGACAAGGTCATCGTGCAGGGCAAACTGGTCCTCAACATCACCTACGTGGCCGACAAAGCGACCCAGCCGGTGCACCACGTGCGCGGTCAGCTTGAGTTCGCGGAATCGTTCCACATTCCGGGCGCCCGGCCGGGCATGGACGTGGTGAAGCAGATCACCGTCGAGAAGGTCAAAGGCGAACTCGACCCGCGCGATCCACGCCGGATTGTTGTGACCGTGATTCTGCGCATTTTCGTAAAAGTGGTTGAAATCGATAAGAAACAGCTGCTGATCGATCTTCTTGGCGCTGAGAACCGGTTCAAGACGAAGCCGGTAAGGCTGGATGTCGTTAAGGTCATGGGGGCTAGGCAGGTGGTGGTCAGCGACCAGTTCGACGTCCTGCGGCAGTTCGAGGGCAAGAAGCCCTGCCCCGAGGAAGTGCTCGACGTTATCAGCGACGTGGTGATCAAGAACAAGGAGACCATCCCGGACAAGGTCATCGTGGAGGGCGTTTTGATCGTCCAGGTGATCTACGTTGCCGACTGGCCCACCCAGCCGGTGCACCACGCCCACTTCGAGATCCCCTTCACCGCCTTTGTCGATCTGCCCGGCGCCCGGCCCGGAGATATGGTCAACGTCCAGGTGCGGATCGAGGACGTCACCGCCCGGGTCAAGGATGACTGTGAGCTCCTGATCACGGCCGTACTGGACGTGAAGGCCAGGGTCGTCGAACAGATCAAGAAGAAGCTCGTGGTGAAGATCGATGAGGATCTTCTGGAGTGCCTGCTGTTTGAGCGGGCGATTCGGCCGGTGACCCTGTTCATCGACCAGATCCTGAATGAAGAGGACATGGTCCAGGTCACCATCCGCGAGGTGGTCGGCATCCCGCAGCAGAAACCGGACGCCCAGAAGATCCTGGAGACCATCGTCACCAACGTCGAAGTGACCGAGACCGACGTGATTCCCAATAAGGTGATCATCCGGGGCGTGGTCACCGTCAAGGTGGTTTACGTGGCCGACAGGCCCGACCAGCCGGTCCACGCCTTCACCGTCGACATTCCGTTCACCACCTTTGTCGACGTGCCGGGCGCCGTGCCCGACGCGTCCGTGAACGTCATGGTCGACGCCGAGTTCGTGCAGGCGGCCATTGACAACAGCCGCCGCGTGGCCGTCAAGCTGGTGCTCCGGATCGTCGTCCGGGTGGCTGACATTGTGCAGAAACAGGTATTTGAGTGCCTGCGGCCCGGCGCCGTGATCGAGTGTTCGCCGCCGCCCAAACCGAACCTGGAGCCAATTGAATAGACAACCGTGCCCCCGCCTTCGGCGGCGGCACCAGCGGAAGGATGAAAATACCCCTCACCCTGACCCTCTCCCAGAGGGAGAGGGGATTTTCAGGGTAGGTTCCTGAACCGTTGACCGGCCGGCGCTCACACTTCCTCCTTTGAGGCATATATTGATAGCAAATATGCCGAAAGGAGGAAGTTTTGTTGAGCCAACATGAACTTAAGGTCCGGATCGTCTGCCAGGAAGAGACTGTGCGGCAGGTCATCGGGGAACAGACGGTACAGACCGTGGTCCGCGGCAAGATCACCATTCCCAAGCAGAAGCCGAAGGCCGAACAGATACTGGCCGTCCGGGCCCGCGTCGAGGAACAAGAGATGGAAATCATCCCCGACAAGGTCATCGTCCAGGGGAAAATCGTCTTCAACGTGACTTATGTCGCCGACTTTCCGACCCAGCCGGTCCACCACGTGCGCGGCCAGATCGAATTTGCGGAATCCCTGCACATCCCCGGCGTGCGGCCGGGAATGGACGTGGTGAAACAGATTACCATCGAAAAGGTCAAGGCCGACGTGGATCCCAAGGACCCGCAGCAGATCATCGTCACCGTGATTCTGCGCATCTTCGTCAAGGTCACCGAGGCCGAACCGAAGCAGTTGCTGATCGATCTGCCCGGCGCCGAGCGGAAGTTCGTCAAGGATGAAGTGCGACTGGACATCGTCAAGGCCGTCGGGAAAAGACAGGTGGTGGTGAGCGACCAGGTCGACATTCAGCAGTTGTTCCAGGGGAAGAAACCCTGCCCCAAAGAAGTGATCGACACCATTGCCGACGTCACGATCACCAAGAAAGAGATTATTCAGGATAAGGTGATCGTGGAAGGTGTCCTGACCGTGCAGGTCATCTACGTGGCCGATTGGCCCACCCAACCGGTGCACCACGCCCACGTGGAGATTCCCTTCACCCAGTTTGTCGAAGTGCGCGGGGCCCGTCCCGGGGACATGGTGAACGTGCATGTGCAGATCGAAGACGTCAGCGCCCGGGTCAAGCACGAGTGCGAGATCTCGATCACGGCCGTCTTAGCGCTGCAGGCGTTCGTGATGGAGCAGATCAGGAAGCGGGTCGTGGTGAAGATCGAAGACGATCTGCTGGCTTGTCTCCTCGAAGCGCAGGCCATCCGGCAGGTCACCCTGTTCCTGGACCAGATCCTGAACGAGAGGGACCAGGTGCAGATTACCCTGCGCGAGATCGTCACCATTCCCCAGCCGAAGCCGGACGCTGAAAAGGTGCTGGAGGCCTTTGTGACCGACGTCACGGTGACCGAGACCGAGGTCATCGCCAACAAGGTGATCGTCCGAGGCGTGGTGACCGTGAAGATCACCTACGTACGGGATGCGCCGGACCAGCAGGTGCACGCCTTCCAGGCCGAGATCCCGTTCACCGCCTTCATCGAAGTGCCCGGGGCCCAACCCGGCGCGGCGGTGAATGTGATGGCCGAAGCCGAGTTTGTCTCGGTGAGTCTGGATGATAAGCGCCGGATCGTGGTGAAGCTGGTTTTGAAGGTGACCGCGCGGGTGACCGACATTGTGCAGAAGAAGCTTTATGAATGCCTGCGGCCCGGGGCAGAGATCGTGTGCCCGATTGCGCCTCCGGTCGAGCCCAAGGTGCCCGAGAAGAAACCTGTACCCGAACCCAAGCCGCCCACCCCGCCGGGCAGGACCTACGTCATCCAGGCCGGAGACACCTTCTTCAGACTGGCCCAGCGTTTCGGCACCACGGTGCAGGCCATCCAGGCGGTAAACCCGGGCGTAGATCCAAACCGCCTGCAGATCGGTCAGGTTATCAACCTGCCTTAAGCAAACCCGAATTAAAAAAGCTGCTTTTAAAAGCAGCTTTTTTTATGGGCTTATGGCCCCTACCAGGCCCGGTAGCGCCGGCCCATGTTCGGCACGGCCAACCGGCCGCGCACAAACTTCTGCCACCGGGTCGAGGCGATGAACACGCCGGTCTCCCGGCCCCCGGCGATTTCCGGGTACACCCCGGCGGTAGCGGCGATCACGGCGCCGCTGACGGCCTGGGACAGCTTGAGGGTGAAGCCCTCGCCGGTGAGGTTGCAGCCGAACAGGCTGACGGTGCAGTCCCGGGCGAACACGATCCGCCCTTCCGCGACCGCTTTTTCGAGGTCGGAAACGTAGGCGGCCCGGGCCGTGTCGTTGGGGCCCTGAGAATGGTAGAAGCCGGACATGTCGGTCATAATCACGCCCCGGGGGTAAGCGTGACTGAAGATCCGGACGTGGCGGATCGCCCGGTGGGTCCGGCTGAAGGCGGCCAGGATTTTCAGCAGTTCTTTTCCGTTGTGCGGTTTGACCACCACGGTCCGGGTCATCTCGGCCCGGTGGTCGAAAGCCGGTTCGTCACCGTACCCCTGGGCGGAAACCGCCAGGTCGACAAAAGAAGCCCGCAAGGCGCCGTTCAATGGCTGTCCCCTCCATACATAGCCACAGTTGATATTTGCTACTGCCAGGGTATGTGCGGAGGGTGGTGGTGGTGAATCCGCCGGTATATCAAGGTCGTGAGGGGCAAACAATAGGCGCTGGGGGGAGTGGCCTTTGCATTTTAAGCTCGTGCCCATGATGATCGCCGCCGCGGCCGGGGTGACCATGGCTTTCCAGGGCGCCATCAACGCGGCCCTGGGGAAAATCGTGGGCCTGTTGGAGGCGACGTTCGTCGTCCATCTGGTCGGTCTGGTCTTTGTGAGTTTATTGCTGTTCGGACTGCGGTTGGGAGACGGTTCGCTGCTCAAGGCCGGCGATGCGCCCTGGTACTTGTACCTGGGGGGCGTCCTGGGCGTGGCCATCATCTACGCGGTCGTCCGCAGCATTCCTGAAGTCGGGGTGGCCCCGGCGACCACCGCGATCATTGTGGGTCAGATCCTGACCGCGGCCGCGATCGACCATACGGGGCTCTTCGGCCTGAAGCAGCTTTCTTTCACATGGTACCGCTCTGTCGGGGTTTTCCTGTTGGCGGGGGGGGCTTTTCTGCTCCTAAAAGAGTAACCCGGCCCACCAGACGAGCGCGGCGCCGGCGGCCGCGCCGGCGAGGGCCGGTTTGAAGCCCAAGGATACGGCACGGGGTGTGAGTTCAAAAAGGGAAATGTAGAGCATGGCGCCGGCGGCGAAAGCCATAAGCAGACCCAGGGCGAGGGCGCTGACCTGGACCAGTCCGAACCCGATGAAGGTGCCCAGGGGTGTGACCAGGCTCAAGGCGGCGACCGCCGGGATAATGAGCCGCCGGGAAACGCCGGCGGCCCTTAGGGGGACAGCGGTGGCCATGCCCTCCGGAATGTTGTGGAGGCCGATGGTCAGGGCCAAAAAGAGCCCCAGGTTTGTGGTGCCGGTAAAACCGGCGGCGAGGGCCATGCCTTCCGGCAGGTCGTGCAACCCGATGCCCAGGCCGACCAGCAAACCCGTCTTGAGAAACCCGGACCGCGAGGGGCCGACCAGGGAGGACAGCGCGTTGTCCAACAGCGCGAGTGACAGAATTCCGAGCAAGATTCCCAAAAAGACGGTTTCAGGCCGGCCCAGTTTCAGGGCGGCGGGAATCAGGTCCAACACCGTCACTCCTACCATAATGCCGCCGGCCAGGCCCAATACCGCGGCCAGGGTTGGGCGGCGCGGCTCACCCAGGGCCAGGACCAGGAGGGCGCCCAACAGGGTGCAAGCCCCGGCGAGGGTGCTTGCCCAATAGGCCATAGACCAGGCCTCCGATTCCTTTTGAAATACCTATCGCCTAGCAGGAATATTTATGCGGGCCGTACAATTCATTAGGCACGCCGCCGGGACGCCGGAGGCTTCACGGGGGGCTTTTCAGGAATGCGTCTTTTGGCCCACGCCAAGATCAACCTGGCGCTGGCCGTCGGCAACCTGCGCCCGGACGGCTACCACGAAGTGGAAACCGTGCTGCAAAAACTCGAACTGCACGACCGGCTGGAGTTGCGGCGGGCGGAAGAACTCACCCTGTACACCGACAGCGCGGAGGTGCCGCAGGGCCCCGGAAACCTGGCCTGGAAGGCGGCCGCGCTGCTGCGGGAACGTTGCCACTGCCGGGCCGGGGCCGAGATGCGGCTGCATAAGTCCATCCCGGTGGCCGCCGGACTGGGCGGCGGTTCGGCGGACGCGGCGGCCGCCCTGGCGGGATTGAACGAACTCTGGGACCTCAACCTGGACCTTGAAACTTTGATCGGCCTCGCGGCCGAACTCGGTTCGGATGTGCCTTTCTTCCTGGTTGGGCCGACCGCCTTAGCCCGGGGACGGGGGGAGATTCTTACCCCGCTGCCGCCGGCTCCGGAGATGGGGGTGGTGCTGGTGACGCCGGCCTTCGGCGTCCGGGCGGCCCAAGCCTATGCGCGTTTCGACCGTCTTCCCGGCGGGGCCCGCCCGGACCTGAGTCCGTTGCTCCGGGCCCTGGCCGATAAAGACCGGCACGCTGTGGCCGGGAGACTGTTCAATGGACTGGAGGCGGCCGTGTTCGACCTTTACCCCGAAGTCAAAAAGCTTAAAGAACTGCTCGGTGGGGAGACGGGGGTGCTGGGAGCGTTGATGTCCGGCAGCGGCCCGACGGTGTTCGGGCTGACCGCGGACGTGGAGCGGGCCGGGGCCGTAGCCGCCGGGCTTCGCTCCCGGGGGCTTTTGGCGAGGGCGACCAGAACGCTGACGGCCGCATTAAATGACCGGTAAATTGACGGCTGTGAGGTCGCCGAATATATTTGTTATTATGTTAAGGCACATTCTGGACGGGGGTTTTGCAAGATGGAGGGGCAAAGACGCTTACTTCCGGTGAAGCTCGACTCCTACAAGCCGCTCAGGGAGGTGGTTTTTGAGTCGTTGCGGGAAGCGATCATCCAGGGGATTTTAAGGCCCGGCGAAAGGATGATGGAGCTGCAGTTGGCCGACGAACTGGGGGTGAGCCGCACCCCGGTGCGGGAAGCCATCCGCAAGCTGGAACTCGAGGGTTTCGTGGTGATGGTCCCGCGCAAAGGGGCGTATGTGGCCGGGATCACCGACAAGGACATCATTGACGTGTTCGAGGTGCGGGCGGCCCTGGAGTCGTTGGCGGCGGGACTGGCCGCCGAGCGGATCACCGAAGAGGAGATGGAAAAGCTCGAACGCTCAATGGTCCAAATTTCGGAAATCGCCACCAGCGCCGACATCCACGCCTTGGTGCACGAAGACACCCAGTTCCACGAAATAATCTACCGCGCCAGCCGCAACCAGCGCCTGACCCTGATTCTGACCAACCTGCAGGATGTGATTCAGCGGTTTAGGCTCACCACCCTGTCGCGCCCCGGGAGGACCCGGGAGGCGCTGGAGGAGCACCGGCAACTGGTGGAGGCCATTTCGGAACGGAACGCCGAGTTGGCGCAGCGGCTGGCCTGGGAACACATCGAAAACGCCGAGAACAGCCTGTTGTGCGCGCTTCGGGATGAGAACCGTGATTGACTGTCTCTTGCTGGCGGGCAGTCCGAACACCGGGCCGCTCCAGGAGGTCAGCCCGGTGGAGCACGAAGCGCTCATTCCGATTGGGGACGCGTGCATGGTGGAATACGTGATCAAGGCGCTGCGTGCGTCCGGCTGTGTGGGCCGGATAGTGGCGGTGGGGCCGGAAGCGATCCGGCGTTTGCCCGGAGCCGCCGGGGTGGAAGTGTTCGAACCGGCGGGCGGATTGATGGAGAACGTGGCTGCCGGTCTCGAGCGCTTCGAGGCCCCCGAAAACGTGCTGGTGGCTACGGCCGACATCCCGCTTTTGACCCCGGAAGCCGTCCGGGATTTTGTGCGGCGCTGCGGTGACCGGCGGGCGGACATCTACTACCCGGTGGTCCGGGACGAGGTGGTTGAAAAGCGCTACCCCGGGGGGCGGCGCACGTACGTGCGGTTGTCGGACGGCCGCTTCACCGGGGGGAATCTGGTTTTGTTCCGCCCGGCGGTGTTCGACCGCTGCCGGGCAAAAGCCCAGGAGTTCGCATTGCACCGGAAAAACCCGCTTAAACTGGCCGCCATCGTCGGGCCGGTCTTCGTTCTGCGTTTCCTTGCGCGCCGCTTAAGCCTGGCCGATGCCGAAAAGAGAGTCACCAGCCTGTTTGGGGTGACCGGGCGGGCGATTGTCTCGGGATACCCGGAACTGGCCGTGGACGTAGACAAGCCCGAAGACTACGCCCTGGTCTGCGCCTTGGGCCCCTTCAGCCGCACTAACTAAAACGGCGCGACACCGGAATCTCGGGGCATTCTACCGAGTCCGGTACGTTCAGGCCCGAAGCCGCGGTTTCCCTGTCCTTCGGGGAGTTGTCGCTGGCCACGGTCCTGGCGTGGGCGGTCTACGGCGAGGGCTTGTTCTTCCTGACCGGCTGGCTCCTGGACCGGCGGGTGGAGATCTGGACTCAAAAAATGATCCGCGTGCCCTGTTGGTCTTATTGCGTCAAGGGGACGGTAAAACAAAAGTGAAAAACAAAGGGCGCCCGGTACTCGAAGAGTCAAGTGCCGGGCGTTTTGTCATGAAAATCTGTACTCAGGCCTCGGAACTCTGGCTGGGGCACGGCCTCTCAGAGGCATGCGCCAGTACTGCGCTTTGTCCGGTAAACCGACGGTTGCCGGCCAACGACTATTTCGTCAGGGTAAGCAGGTACTTGTCATCCTGCTCCTCGATCCGTACCGCCCAGCCCTTGCCCGTGGCCAGGCGCTTGATGTTTTCCCGGGCCGCCTCCGAATCGGCCAGCACGGTGATCGCGCCTTCCCCCAAGGCGTCGATCCGCCGCTTGACCAGCAGCACGGGTTCGGGGCACACCAGACCGCAGACGTCGACATCAGGCACTTTCCGTCACCTTTCCTTTCGCCAGGATCCGGGCGCCGGACAGGGCGAAGCCGATGCCCAAGGTCAAGATCAATCCGGCGCCCACGGCGTACTGCCCGTTTACGGAAGCGCCCGCCGGGCTGGCGGCGAGGCCGAAGTTGTGGGCGAAGGCCGCCCCGACCAGCACGCCCAGAATGGTGACCGCCGAGTCGGTGTTCCCCTCGGCGGCGGAAACCAGCTGGCGCAGCGGGCACCCGGCAACCAGGGTGAAGCATAGACCCGCCAGGGCCATCCCCAGGAAGTTCCACAGGCCGTCGGTGTGGGCGACCGGCTGGCCGGCAAAGCCGGCGCTGAAGTTCCCGATGATCAGGTTGCCGACCAGCGCGGCCAGAAACAGGCCGGCCATCCCGAACATCAGGTAGGGGTCGCGGAACATAATCAGGTCGCGGATCGGGCCGACCAGGCAAAAACGCGTGCGCTGAGCCAGTGCCCCGACCAGGAGGCCGGCCCCCAGCGAAAGCAAGAGCGGGGCGTGCATAGACCCCGGACCCTCCGTGCTGGCGCGCAGGAGCGGGAAGCCCAACACCAACAGGGCCAGCAGGGCCGCCATCATCGTCGGGAATACGTAGCCGTGGGTGTTGTTCTGACGCGTGGCTCTTCCCAGCGTAAAGCCGCGGTTGATGAACCAGACGCCGGCGGCGATGCCCGCGGCGAAGCCGGGCAGGGCCAGCCAGGCATTGAGGTCTCCGGCGGACATCCTGAGGAGCATGCGCAGAGGGCAGCCGAGAAAGACTAAAAAGCCGATCATGCCGATGAAGCCCAGGACAAACCTGGTCAGGGCGCTCGATCCGCCCATGGCGCGGTAGGAACCGGTGGCCAGGGCGGCCGCGAAAGCGCCCAGGGCAATCCCGATGATTTCCGGGCGGACGTACTGGACGGGTGCCGCACTGTGCAGCCCGAGCGCGCCGGCGATGTCCCGCAAGAAACAGGCGATGCAAAGGCCCATGTTTTTGGGATTACCGGCAACCATCAACGCGATGGCGAGCGCGCCGATTGTCAGGCCGGTCAGGGTTACGAGCCCCTTCCCCTTGACGTTGAACAACAGCCCCACCCCTTTTTTTCGTGATTTTGAGTGGAGGAGGGAGGTGGGAATCGAACCCACCCCGGCTTAATCAAGCGCGGCCGGCGGATTTGCATTCCGTGGGGAGCGCCAGCTCCGTTCCCTCCACGCGGGATTTCTCAATACTCACATCCCTTTTAGTCTCAGGCTTTCGGCAAGTAAAAATGAAATCCTCTTATGGCAGCCATAAAAAGAATTTATTGTTGGTGGCGATATTCAAGGAGGATGGGTGGGTCCGGTTGCCGGCAGCTGAGCGTTGTTCTACTTGATGAATGAAAGAAAAGCACGGGTGGGTCTGGAGAGGCTCTTGTCCCGGGGGTAGATGAGATACAGGCTGCGCGAGAAGCACAAATCTTGTAGTATGCGGACCACGACCCGGCCTTCGGTCGCCGCTTTTTCCGCGGCCCAGCGGGAGACGAAGGAAGCTCCCAGTCCCGCCTCCACGCCGGCCAGCACGGCTTCGGTGCTGCCGAATTCCCCTGCCACCTGCAGGCTGTCGAACGGAACGCCGGCTGCGGCCAGTTTCTCCTCCACGATGCGCCGGGTGCCCGAGTCGTTTTCCCGCACCACGACCTTTTCGCCGATAAGGTCGTTGGTGATCAGCTCCTTGCGTTCGGCCAGCGGGTGGTCGGCCGGCAAGATCAGAACCACTTCGTCGCTGGTGAACTCGGTACAGTTGATCTCGGGGCTGTTCACGGGGGCGCCGATGACCCCGACCTGGATGGATTCCTCCCGGAGCCGGTTGATTACCTTGCCGGTATTGCTCACTTCCAGGGAAACGTTCACCAGGGGGTACTCTTTTTTGAATTCGCTGAGTGTGCGGGGCAGGATGTAATGCCCGGGGATGGTGCTCGCCCCGATGTTCAACCGGCCCTTGACCTCTTCGGAAAAGGAGGCGATTTCCTCCTTCGCGCGCTCCATGGTCGAGATGATCCGGCCGGCAAAATGGTAGAGCACAATGCCGGCGTCGGTCAGTTCGACGCGCCGGCTGGTGCGGTCGACCAGTTTGGTGCCGTAGTGGACCTCGAGCAGGGAAATGTGC
Source organism: Bacillota bacterium (assembly GCA_040757205.1). Classification (NCBI taxonomy): domain Bacteria; kingdom Bacillati; phylum Bacillota; species Bacillota bacterium. Next base: position 51,750 of record JBFLXL010000011.1, on the reverse strand, counting down.
TTGCTCACCGCGGGTTGGGTAAGGCTCAAGGCCTTGGCGGCCCTTGAGAAGCTCTTGTGTTTGGCGACCATAACAAAGGTTTCGAGGTAGCTTAGATTCACGAAGACAACCTCTCTCGTCAACTGGTTGTCTTTATTATATTATTTTTTGTTATTTTTGCAATAAATCATTTTCAAGTCATAGGGAGAGACTTTTTAGTATCACCGGGGGAGGCAGGTCATGGATGAACGCTTGCCGTTGGCTGATGTGCACGAAGCCCGCTACCGGCTGGCGGGAGGCCCACGCCGCCGCTATCGCCGGCGTGGCGTTGAAGGGGAAAAAATTGCTAACCAGGCAGGATATCGGCGCTTGGCGCCGAAAAAAGGCCTTCAGAAGTAAGACATGCGCCGGGTTCGGGAACCTGGACGGGGTTTCCAGCCGTTTTGGAAGGTGGTGAACAGTGTGGAGGTCACTGACGTCCGGATACGCAAAGTCTTGGGCGAGGGTAAAATGAAGGCGATTGTGTCGGTCACCCTGGACGACGCTTTCGTGGTGCACGACATCAAAATCGTCGAGGGCCAGAATGGACTGTTTGTGGCGATGCCCAGCCGCAGGACCCCCACCGGTGAGTTCCGGGACGTCGCCCACCCGATTAACGCCTCCGCGCGCGCCCGCATCCAGGATGCAGTACTGGAAGCCTACGAGCAGCGGGATGCCGTTGAATTCTAACCCCTCACGGAACGGGTGTGTTCCATTTTTTTGGGAAAGGAATCACCTCGTTTTCGTTGAATGAATACCTGGCATACACCTTTCAATCGGCCCGGACCGGCCTTCTCTTGGAGCGGATCAGCCAGGTCCCGGGCCGGTTCAGTGAGTTCCGGGGCCGGTCTCGGGGCGAACGCCGGATGAGCGGCCATCGGTCACCCGGGCCTAATCACGCAGGGGGTTTAAATGGATCTAGCAGCGGTCGTGCTGGCGGCCGGCAAGGGTACCAGGATGAAGTCGCGCCGCCCCAAAGTTCTTCACCATGTGGCCGGTAGGCCCATGGTTGCGCATGTCATAGAGGCGGTGCGGGAGGCTGGTGCGCACCGGATTATCGTGATCACGGGCTACGGTCACGACGAAGTCGCCGCCGTGGTCAATGAACTGGGCGGTGAAACGGTCGTTCAGGAACCGCAGTTGGGTACCGCCCACGCTGTATTGCAGGCTGAGGAAAGGCTCGCCGGGCACTGGGGGCACGTGCTGGTGGTCTGCGGGGACACCCCGCTCTTGCGTGCAGACACCCTTTCCGGATTGGTGGCCCGGCACCGGGACTCGGGTGCGGCGGCGACCGTACTGACCGCTTTTCTGGGCGATCCCACCGGATATGGGCGGGTCATTCGTGACCCCGCCGGGCGGTTTATCCGGATCGTTGAGCAGGCGGACGGTACCCCGGAGGAATTGGCCGTCAGGGAAATAAGCACTGGCGTATTCTGCTTCACGGCCGGCGGACTGTTTGAGTGCTTGCGCGGGATTTCGGCCGACAACCGCCAGGGGGAGTATTACCTGCCCGATGCCTTGGCCGTTTATCTGGACAAGGGCTTTTTGATCGGGACCTGCCCGGTGGCGGATCCGGTCGAGATTTACGGGATCAACGACCGGCGCCAACTGGCAGAAGCCGAAAGGCTGGTCCGGTCCGCCGTGCTCGACTACTGGATGGACCAGGGTGTGACCATAGTCGATCCGTCCTCGACTTACATCGACCGTGCCGCCCGTATCGCTAAGGACACGGTGATTTACCCCTTTACCTTCATTGAGGGGAACAGCGTGGTCGGCGAGGAGTGCGAAATCGGCCCGAACACGCGCTTGGTGCGCGCCCGCCTGGGTGACCGGGTTTCCGTGCAGTACGCCGTGGTGCTGGAGTCCACCGTTGGCGAGGGCAGCACGGTCGGCCCGTTCGCTTACATCCGGCCCGGCTGCGAGATCGGGGCCGGGGTCAAAATCGGTGATTTCGTGGAAATCAAAAAATCGGTGGTGGGGACCGGAAGCAAGATTCCCCACCTTTCTTATGTGGGCGACGCCGTAATCGGGGAAAGGGTGAACGTCGGCGCGGGCACGATTACCTGCAATTACGACGGGAAGAAGAAGTGGACGACGGTGATTGAGGACGGCGCTTTCATCGGCAGCAACACCAACCTGGTGGCGCCGGTGACCGTCGGGCGCGGCGCCTATGTCGGGGCCGGCTCCACCATCCGCCGGGACGTGCCCCCCGGCGCGCTGGGGGTGGCCAGGAGCGAGCAGAAGAATATCCCAAATTGGGAAACCCGGGTGAGGCACGCCGAAAAGGACGACCGGCAAACCGGCGACCAGTGAACAAACCCAACGGAGGGATCGCGATGTTCTCGCGCCACAAGAAGCTGAAGATCTTCACCGGAAACGCCAACCCGGCCCTGGCGGTCGAGATCTGCCACTACCTCGGGGTGCCGCTGGGGAATTCCCAGGCGTCACGGTTCTCGGACGGCGAGATCCGGATCTGCATTCAGGAGAATGTCCGGGGCGCGGACGTGTTTGTGATCCAGCCCACCGGCCACCCGGTGAACGAAAACCTGATGGAACTCCTGATGATGATCGATGCCCTGAAAAGGGCTTCCGCCCGCCGGATCACCGCCGTGATGCCCTACTACGGTTACGCCCGGCAGGACCGGAAGACCCGGGCGCGGGAACCGATCACCGCCAAACTGGTGGCCAACCTGCTTACGGCGAGCGGGGTGAACCGGGTGATCACCATGGACCTGCACGCCGGTCAGATACAGGGCTTTTTCGACATTCCGGTGGACCATCTGCCGGCCGGTCCGATCCTGGCTGAGTACCTGATCCGCCGGCACCTGGAGGACGTGGTAATGGTCTCCCCGGACGTGGGCGGAGTGGTTCGGGCGCGGGACCTGGCCGAGCGCATCGGGGCGCCCTTGGCGGTGATCGACAAGCGGCGCCCGGAGCCGAACGTGGCCGAGATCATCCACGTGATCGGTCCGGTTCAGAACAAGACGGCCGTAATCCTGGACGATATCATCGACACGGCCGGGACCATCATGGAGGGTGGACATGCCCTCCTGGAGTACGGGGCCAAGGCGGTCTACGTCTGCTGCACGCACCCGGTCCTTTCCGGCCCCGCGATCGACCGGCTGCGAGATTCGGCGATCGAGGAAGTGATCGTCACCGACACCGTTCCGATTCCGCCCGAAAGAATGCTGCCCAAAATCAAAGTCTTGTCCGTCGCCCCCCTGCTTGGGGAAGCCGTCATCCGGGTCCACGAAAACCTGTCGGTCAGCAAGCTTTTTGACACCCCGGTTTAGATGACGGTGCGGGGGACATTACTGGTAGTCAAGGAGGATTAGCGCAGATGGCGGTTGTTGATTTGAAAGCCCGGCCCAGGGCGGGCCGGGGCAAGGGTTACCGGAACCGGCTGAAGCAAAACGGCCTTATCCCGGCGGTGCTCTACGGAAAAGAGGTCGGCAGCCTGCCGATCGAGGTGGAAACCCGGGCGGTTCAGGACATCATAGCCAAGACCGGGCGCAACGCGCTCATCCGGTTGAAGGTGGAGCCGGAGAAGGGGCGCGCCAAAAAGTACGACGCCATTATCAAGGACGTGGACACGCACCCGTACAGAAACGAGTTCTTCCACGTCGATTTCCACCAGATCTCGATGAAGGAGGAACTGACCGCGTCCGTCTACCTGAAGCTGACGGGGAGCGCTCCGGGGGTGACCGCGGGCGGCCGCCTGGAGCAGCTGATCCGCCAGGTGGAGGTAACCTGCCTGCCCCGCGATATCCCGGAACACATCGAGGTCGACATCTCAGGACTCGATATCGGGGACGCCGTCCACGTGTCCGACCTGAGGGCCCCCGAGGGCGTGAGATTCGAAACCGACGGCGACGTGACCGTGGTCACCCTGATCGCGCCGCACCGTGAGGAGGAGAAAGCCCCGGAAGAGGCCGGGGAAGAAGCCGGTAAACAAGAGCGCTCATCCCCCGCTTCTGAGACCGGGTAATGAAGCTGATCGTGGGCCTGGGGAACCCCGGGGCCAAATACGGTTCTACCCGCCACAACGCCGGTTTTATGGTGGTTGACCGGCTCGCCGGCGCCGCGGGCACAATAGTGACCCGCAGGCGCTGTTTTTCTCTCGTTGGTGAAGGTCGCCTGGACGGGGTCCGGGTGGTGCTGGCCAAGCCCCAGACCTACATGAACCTAAGCGGCCTGGCGGTTAGGGACCTTCTGCGCCACTACCGGGCGGGGCCGGCGGACCTGCTGGTGATCTGCGACGACCTCGACCTGGCGTTCGGGCGGATCCGTCTGCGGCCCGGAGGTGGTTCCGGGGGGCACCGGGGTCTCGAGTCCATCATTGCCGCCCTGGGCAGTTCTGAATTTGGGCGCCTGCGCGTAGGGATAGGAAAGACCGGGGAGGCGGTGGACCACGTACTGGGCGAGTTTGGGTCCGAGGAGCAGCCGGGGCTCGAAGAAGTCGTAAACACGTCGGCCCTGGCGGTGGCGTGTGCGTGCCGGGAAGGGCTTAACCAGGCGATGAGCCGTTTCAACGGTTGGCGGCTAACGCCTGCAAGCGGCACCGCCGAAGTATAACGCCCTTCCACCGGTGTTTTAAAGCTCCACACCGACAAAACAAGGGGTCAAGTCGTGCGGCGTGCAAAAAAGGGGTCCTGCCCGACCCTTTTTCAAGACCCCTAACACTGGCTTTCAAGCGTGGAGAAGGTGTTGGCACCTTGCCAGGGGATCGAGAAATAGGGGGAGAAATATGGGACTGTCCCCCTTTTTTGCGGCCTGACCCCTTGGGCTGGACAGGTGCAGTGCAACCGCTGCACAAAAACGGGTATACTAACCTTGGTGTTTGGTTTTCGGGAGTGAAGAATGCAGGGGTTAGCGGAATTCCTAAGGGAGACCCCCGTCCTGAGCACCGTCGTATCGGGTTTGGCGCGTTATCAGCGCCAGCACGTGACCGGTGCCGGCGGAGGCCATCAGGCGCTGGTGTGTGCTGCTCTGGCTCGTGATCCGGCGCCGCTTCTGATTATCACCCCCGGCGAGCGGGAGGCGGCCGTCCTGGCCGACGACCTGGTCACCCTGCTTCCGGACCGGGGGATTTTTGTGGTTTCCGCATGGGAACTATTGCCAACGCAGGTGTTGGCTTACAGCCGGGAGATTGGGGTGCGCCGGATGCGGGGGTTGGAGGCGTTGGTTACCGGCACCAACCCGGTGGTGATTGCGCCGGTGGACGCCCTGGCCCGCCTCCTGCCGCCGCCCGCCTTGCTGCGCGAGCGGATATTTGTGCTGAAAAGCGGTCAATCCTGGATAACGGAGGCACTGCGGGGCCGGCTTTTGTCTATGGGCTATGAGGCCGTTTCCCAGGTCGACACGGCCGGGCAGTTCAGTATCCGCGGGGGGATCGCCGACCTTTTCCCCTACACGGCCCGCCATCCGGTGCGGATTGAGTTTTTCGGGGACGAAGTCGTCTCCATGCGCACTTTCGACCCGGAAACCCAGCGCTCCCTGGCCGCCACCGACCGGGTGACCGTGGCGCCGGCCACGGAGTTGGTGGTGGAGGACGGCGCCTGGGAAGCAGGGATTGAAGCCCTGACCCGTGAGCACCGGCAGCAACTGGAGCGGCTGGAAAAGCGGGGCGACACCGAAGGAGCGCGCCGGCTCAGGGAATGGCTGGAAGAAATCCGGCCGCACCTGGACGCTAAGAGCCACACCCCGGGCATTGAGGACCTGCTGGCCTACTTCCGCCCGCAGCCGGTGACCCTGGGGGACTACCTGGGTCAGGCCGGTATTGTGGTGGTGGCTGAGCCGGACCGGGTGGCCGAGACGGCCGAGAGCATCTCGCGGCACCGTACCCACGGCTTTTCCGCCCTGCTGGAACAAGGGCGTTTGTTGCCCGGTCAGGCCCGGCTGTACTTGGACCGGGAGCGGCTGTTTGCGGCGCTTGCCCCTTTTCGAACCGTGTACCTTTCACTGTTCGGCCGGGTCAAGGCTTTCCCGAGCCCGGGCCGCGAAGTCCGGTTTGAGGTGCGGGAGTTGCCCGCCAACCTGGGCCGCGCCGGGGCCGCCCTTGGCGAAATCAGCCGGCGGCAGGCCGCCGGACAGCGCGTAGTCCTGTTGGTGGGCACCGGTGAGCGGGCCCGGCGTTTGATGAACAGCCTGCGCATTAGCGGGCTCGCCGTGTTTCAGGCGTATGAGCTGGGCCAAGTCCAACCCGGACAGGTAGCCGTGGGTGTCGGGCGCCTGCACGAAGGCTTCGAGATCGGCGAAAGTCAACTAAGCGTCCTTACCGAAAAGGAGCTTTACGGCAAGCAGCTTCAAGACCGGCGGGAGCCATACCGGCTGCGGCGGCGGACTCTGGATGAACTGGAGCTTGCGCCCGGCGATTTTGTGGTGCACGTCAACCACGGCATCGGCCGCTATCACGGGATTGTGCCGATGGAGATCGCGGAAGTGAAACGGGAGTATCTCCTGATAAACTACCAGGGGGAGGACAAACTGTACGTTCCGACCGACCAGTTGGGCCTGGTGCAAAAGTACATCGGCGCAGAGGGAGAAACGCCCCGGCTTTCCCGGTTGGGAGGCAGTGACTGGGCCCGGTCCAAGAAACGGGTGCGTGAAGCGGTTCGGGAGATGGCCCGGGAGTTGTTGAAACTCTACGCCGCCCGGCAGTCCTTGCCCGGTTACCGCTTCTCGCCCGACAACCCCTGGCAGCAGGAGTTCGAGTCGGCCTTTCCCTTCGAGGAAACCCCGGACCAATTGAAGGCCATTACCCAGGTCAAAAAGGATATGGAGCGTCCCCGCCCGATGGACCGGCTGCTCTGCGGCGATGTCGGGTACGGCAAGACGGAAGTAGCCATGCGGGCCGCCTTCAAGGCGGTGACGGACGGTAAGCAGGTGGCCGTGCTGGTGCCGACCACGGTGCTGGCCCAGCAGCACCAGCAGACTTTCCGGGAACGCTTCAACGGGCACCCGGTGGTGGTCGAGATGCTGAGCCGGTTCCGGTCGGTCCGGGAGCAAAAACAGGTCCTGGCCGAATTGGCGGCGGGCAAGGTCGACGTCGTGATCGGCACCCACCGCCTGGTGCAGGACGACGTGCAGTTCGCCGATTTGGGACTGATCGTGGTTGACGAAGAACAGCGCTTCGGGGTGTTGCACAAGGAGAAACTGAAACTAAAACATCCGAACGTTGATGTGGTCACCCTGACGGCGACCCCCATCCCGAGGACGCTTTATATGTCCCTGGTGGGGATCCGCGACACCAGCATCCTGGAAACGCCGCCCCTGGACCGCTTTCCGGTGCAGACCTTCGTGGTCGAGGAGGACCCGGTGCTGATCCGGGAGGCGGTGGGCCGGGAGTTGGCCCGGGGCGGCCAGGTGTATTTCGTGCACAATCGCGTTTTTGAACTGGACCGGGTTGCCGGCCGGCTGCAGGAGCTGGTTCCCGAGGCGCGGATCGCGGTGGCGCACGGCCAGATGCGGGAGGACCAGCTGGAACAGGTGATGTTGGATTTCGTGGCTAAAACCTACGATGTCCTGGTCTGCACCACGATTATCGAGACCGGCTTGGACATTGCCAACGTGAACACGTTGATTGTAAAGGAAGCGGACCACCTGGGCCTGGCCCAACTGTACCAGCTCCGGGGACGGGTGGGCCGTTCAAACCGCCTGGCCTACGCCTATTTCACCTTCCGGCGGGACCGGCTGATGGGGGAAGCGGCCGAGAAGCGGCTGCGGGCGATCCGGGATTTCACCGACTTCGGCTCCGGATTCCGGCTGGCGAAGCGGGACCTGGAAATCCGGGGGGCCGGAAACCTGCTGGGGACCGAACAGCACGGGAATATCTCCGTGGTCGGTTTTGAAATGTATTGCCGGCTGCTGGAGGAAAGCGTGCGGGAACTGAAGGGTGAAGCGCCGCCGCCGGAGGAATTCGAAACGGTGGTGGAGGTGCCGGTGACCGCATTTCTGCCTGATGACTATATCCCCGATTCCGAGCAAAAGGTGCAGTTCTACCACCTGCTGGCGCGCGTGCGGCAGGTGGAGGATGTGGACCAGGTGGCGGAGGAACTGTTGGACCGGTTCGGGAACCCGCCTCCCCCGGCGAAGAACCTGCTGGCCGTAGCGCGGATCCGGGCCCGGGCCAAGGGTTTCCGGATTAAGAGCATCAACCGGCAGGGACGCTCTTGCCGTTTTGTCTTGGGGGACACTCACCCGCTGGACGGAAGCACCCTGGTGGCCGTTTCCGGGCAATATCCGGGGCGGCTGCGCTTCAAGGAAGAAGAGAGCGGCTTTGAAATTTGGCTGAAGCTGGAGTCACCGGGAGACGGTCCGGGCGTGATCCGCGAAATAGAGAGTTTTCTTGCCAAAATCAGTCAGAACCCGCAAGCCCAGATTTCCGAAGGCTGAACGGCCCTTGAAACGGCGTATTTCCTTGGAAAATTATGAATAAATCTTAAATGGGCGTTGTATACTAGTTTCAGCGAAACGCGCAACCCTGTAGAAAAGGAGGGACGGAGTTCAATGAAGGCAACCGGCATTGTCCGCCGCATTGACGACTTGGGAAGGGTGGTTATCCCGAAAGAAATCAGACGGACCTTAAGGATCCGAGAAGGAGACCCTCTAGAGATTTTTGTGGACCGTGACGGCGAAGTCATCCTGAAGAAATACTCCCCGATCGGGGAACTCGGTGATTTCGCCAAGGAATATGCCGATTCTCTGTATGAGGCAACCGGCCACATCGCCTGCATCGCGGACCGTGACACGATCATCGCCATTTCGGGCGCTCCCAAAAAGGAATTCCTCAACAAACCGGTCGGCCCGGCCGTGGAAAAGGTGATGGAGGACCGTAAACCCGTCATCATCAACGCCCCGGGGGATGAGGCGCTCTGCAAGGAATGCCTGGCCGGTGAAAACGGCGAATGCAAATACACGGCCGAGGTCATCGCGCCGATCATCTCCGAGGGGGACCCGATCGGGGCGGTGATGTTGATTTCCAAGGAGCCTGGAGCGAAGATGGGTCAGCTGGAGTTGAAACTTTCCGAAACGGCGGCAGGATTCCTGGCGAAACAAATGGAACAATAATGGCCGAAAGGCCATTTTTTTTTGCCTTGGGGGGTAACCATGGCGACTGGCGTATTAATTGCCGGCTTGGGGCCGGGGGCCGTCGGGGACATTCCCGCGGGTTTGGCGGAGGAGTTGGCCCGGTACGACCGGGTATTCCTGCGCACCGCCCGGCACCCGGTGGTACCCTGGCTTTTGGAACAGGGCCTGCGGTTCGAGACTTTCGACCGGTACTACGAGGACGGTGACACGTTCGACGCGGTGTACCGGAGAATTGCCGCCGCGGTAATCAGCGCGGCGCGGCGGCAGGCGGTGGCCTACGCCGTTCCCGGGCATCCCCTGGTGGCTGAGGAGTCAACCCGGTTGATTCTTGATGAAGCCCGGCGGACCGGACTCGAAACGCGGGTGCGGCCGGCCATGAGTTTTCTGGACGCGGTGTACGCGGCCTTGCTCCTGGACCCGTCCGAGGGCCTTCTAATCTTGGACGCTATGCAACCGGGGCTTTTTGAACCGGTACAGGCCAAGGGGGTAATGCTGCTCCAAGTCCACGACCGGATGGTGGCCGGAGAGGCCAAGATCCACCTGATGGCTTACTATGCGGACGAACAACCCGTGATGGTGGTTCGGGCGGCCGGCGTTCCCGGGCTGGAACGGATCGAGGAAGTCCCGCTCTACGCCCTGGACCGGCTGGACTGGTTGGACCACCTGACCTCCGTTTATATCCCGCCCGTTGCCCAACCCCGCCGGACTTGCGACCTGACTCCCCTGGTGGGCATCATGGCCGTGCTGCGCGGCAAGGACGGCTGCCCTTGGGACCGGGAACAGACCCACCGGTCGATCGGGCGATACCTGATTGAGGAAGCGTACGAGGTTCTAGACGCCATAGAACGGGAAAACGTGCATAGTCTCTGTGAAGAATTGGGAGACTTATTACTGCAAATCGTGTTCCACGCCCAGATGGCCAGGGAAGAAGCCGCTTTCGACATGAACGCCGTGGTCCAAACGGTGTGCGATAAGATGATCCACCGGCACCCCCACGTGTTCGGCCGGGAGAAGGTGCGGGATGCGGATGAGGTGCTGACCAACTGGGAGAGGCTTAAACGCCGGGAGAAGCAAGAAGCCGGTGATTCCTGCCTGGCGGGGGTTCCCCGGAGATTGCCGGCCTTGCTGAGGGCCGACCGCGTTCAAGAGAAAGCTTCCCGCTTGGGGTTTGACTGGCCGGACCATCGCGGGGCGTTGGCCAAACTGGAAGAGGAACTGGACGAGTTTCGGCAGGCGCTGGACACGGGCGATCGGGACCGGATCGTCGAGGAACTCGGGGACCTCCTGTTCGCCACGGTGAACGTATCCCGCCTGATCAAGGTGGACGCGGAGGAATGCCTGCGCCAAACGGTGGACAAGTTCACCCGCCGCTTTGCGCAAGTCGAGGAGAAATGCCGGGCGTCGGGGCGGGTACTAGACCAAGTCTCCTTGTCGGAGATGGACGACTGGTGGGAGGAAGCAAAAAAGTTGGAGAAATCCTAGGAAAACTTTACAGGTGGGCAGGAAAAGCTACAAAGTAAAAGAATAGTAGAGAACCAATAACTTACTTTAAGGAGGGCATCGCCGTGAACAAGGCTGAACTCGTTTCGAGTGTCGCCGAAAAAACAAACCTGACCAAGAAGGATGCCGAAAAAGCGCTTTCCGCAATGCTGGAGAGCATTGGGGAGGCCCTTTCCGCTGGAGACAAGGTTCAACTGGTCGGGTTCGGCACATTTGAGACCCGGGAGAGAGCGGCCCGTAAGGGGAGAAATCCTCAGACCGGCGAGGAGATCGACATCGCGGCCACGAAGGTTCCGGTTTTCAAGGCCGGGAAGCAGTTGCGGGAGTCGGTCGGCAAGTAAGGGGGACCCGTGCGGCTCGATAAGTTCCTGAAGGTGTCACGCCTGATCAAGCGCCGTGCCCTGGCCAAAGAAGTCTGCGACCAAGGGTTGGTTACCGTAAACGGGCGGCCGGCCAAGGCCGGGACCCCGGTCAGCCCGGGAGATATTGTGCGGGTGCGATTGGGTTCCCGCAACCTTCATTTTGAGGTTCTGAGGCCCGATGAGCATGTGCCGGCCAAGGCGGCGGCTGATTTATACCGTCTGCTCGACAATGGGATGGAAGCGGGCCGGGGTGACAACCGCTAGTTGGATGTTGCCCGCAAGGGTTCGAGGAAGGGTGCAATAGGCCCTTCCTCAATATTGTTCCGCTATTGTTCTGTGGCGGCCGCCGGCAAACGGCGGCTTGCCTTTTTGGCATACCGTCCCGGGGACGGGGCATATCCATTAGGTATCAATTTACCAACTCTCGAGCCAATAACCGGAGGGGGGTCGGGACGTGAGCGAGGAAGCCGGGCACCGGCTGGAAGTGGGGCAGCGCAAGGAGACCAGGGTTGACGGGGTACGGCACGTGGAGAGTTTTACCGAGCAAGAGATCTTGGTCGACACCAATATGGGCCTCTTGGTGCTTGCCGGGGAAGGTCTGAACATCACTCAGCTCGACCTGGAGGCGGGAAGACTCCAGGTGGAGGGCTATATCAACAGCATCGAGTACAAGGATTCCGGGTACCGGAAAACCCGCCGCGGCAAAAACATATTGAGCCGTATTCTGAAATAGTGCCCGGGCGGCGTCTGGCCGCGCGAAGAAGGGGGGTCCGGCCTTGTCGCTGGAAACCCAGTTGGCCGTCTTTTTTGTGGCCATCGGCATTGGGGCGGGAGCGGCCTTTCTTTTTGATTGTTACCGGGTGGCCAGAGTGAGCCTGCAGCTTGGCCGGTGGGGTACTGGTTTCGGGGACCTGATCGCCTGGATAGTGCTCACGGCGGTGGTTTTCGGCCTCCTGCTGCCGGCCAACTGGGGCGAGGTACGCTGGTATGTCCTATTGGGGCTGGGCGCGGGGGCGTTTCTGTATCACCGCCGCCTTTCCCGGTTCGGTACGGCCTGTTGGGAGCGCTGCCTCCGTTTTTCCGGCCGGCTGATCCGGGTTTTGGCCGCCCCTTTTCTATTTGCCTGGCGAACGGTGTTTTCCGCTTTCCGGATTGCGACCCGGCCCCTCGTTGGGATCCGTAAGCGCCTCCGCCGCCCGCCTCCCGATAACCGGCAGCTTTGACCTTCTCCTCAACTTCTTGAAGCGGGTGGGAATTCTCGCGCTTACGTTTATAAGCCCGGGAAAACCCGCACGCGGGCGCCGACCAGGGCCCCGACCAGGGCGGCCAGTACCAACGGCACCCAGAAATTCAGCACGCCCGTGATATCCGGAGCCGCTTGCTGGTAGGCGATCACCAAGTCCACCGCCAGGCCGCCCGCCGCCGGCACCATTCCCAGGAGCAGTTTTTTCCGGGGGGAAAGCTGGGCCGCCAGGAAACCCATCAACGCCGCGAACCCCAACAGCACCGGCATTGCGTGTCCCCGCTCCGCGACAATGTAAAGGAGTGCAGTGGCAAAGGCCAGGAAGATCGATAATTGCGGCCAGGGGATGTTCTTCTTGCGCCGCATTGTCATTTCCCCACCAGGCGGCGCCGGAGCAAGAGCAACAGGCCGGCGCCCAGCGCGATACCGAGCATAATGAAGCCGATCGTCAACACCAGGCACAGGACGACTGCGCCGGCGGCGGCGAGCAGGACGAAGCCCAAGGGCGACACCGGCCTGGTGCGGGCCCCGTAGTGGTAGAAGCGGCGTCCCCGGCTTCGGGGGACGTATTCCACGATCACCTCGGGGTCCCCGTCCTTCCTCCGTTCTTGATTGCTCATATTGAACACTTCCTAGCCGGAGATCTCTTTCCCCAAATTAATAGGCCCTTGGAGTCCGGTATCGAGTGCCGTTTACGCGACGGCTCACCGGACAAACCCCACGCCTTTTTCTTCGGCATGTCAAGGAGTTTTTCCTTCAGGCTTCAATAAAGCGGACCGTCATGCGGGATTACTCCCGGGCCTCACCCTTCACGGTAGGCCCGGTAATTTTTTAAAATTTTTTAAACTTGCGGCAGGGAAATCCCGGCCTTGGTAGAACTGTACCAGTCAATCTTGTACTAAAATTGTACACAAACTGTGGACAAGGCCGTGGATAAGTTATGCAAATCGAAATCAGGGGCGCCGAACGCTTGAGCCTTCGTGAACGCCAGGTGGTGGCGCTTAAGGAACTGGGCCATTCCAACAGTGCCGTGGCCAAGAGGCTGGGCTTGAGCCCGAGTACCGTGGCCACCCTGTTCAACCGGGCCCGGACCAAAGGCTACCAGGTGGTGCTGGTCATAAGTGGTGATCCGCTGGGCATCTTCGGCGAGGAGGAAGGTGAGCCCGACAGTGCAAACGACAACGGCTAGGCGTCGGTTCAATCCGGTAAAGAGCAGGCTGCCGGCGGTGCTCCTGATCGTGTTGCTGACCTATTTCTCCGTGTCCCTAGGCTTCCAGTTGAACAAGCTCTGGGCGATGCAGCACTCGATCACGGAGATGAATGACCGGGTGGTCCAACTGCGAGACCAGAATGAATACCTGTGGGAACGCTTGACCATACTGGAATCGGAGGGCTACGTCGAGGAGACGGCGCGAGAACGCCTGGGCCTGATCAGACCGGGGGAAGTGCGGATCGTGCCGGTGCTTCCGGATGACAGCGGCGGACGGATACCGGATCCGAGTATCAAGGACTGAGAAAAGAGGATATTTGTATCGGCAAGGCGAAATGTTCAGCAACAAACGGACTGTGTCCGCCGTGCCCGCGAGGGGACGTGAACAGGCGGTGAACAAAACCAACCGGAAATACCGGCCAACGTTGCGCATCAGAGTGCGCCGCACGCTCGGCTTCGTGCTGGGGGTGCTTTTCCTCGCCCTTGTCGACTTCCGCTACCACATCCTGCCCAGGCTGGCCCGGGTATTCAGGCGAAAGACACTCTAGGCCTCCGGTTGACCCGGAGGCCTGGAGTGGTTGGATTCAGACAAACCGGAGGTTCACTGGGAAAACTGGCGGACGAAGTTACGGGATGACCTTGTTCAAGGGGTACTCGATGATGTCCTGGGCGCCGGCCCGTTTCAGGACCGGAATCAATTCCCGCACCTGCCGCTCGTTCAGGATGGTCTCGATGGCGACCCAGTCGCTGTTGAACAACCGGGAGACGGTCGGGTGTTTCATAGCCGGGAGTACGCCGAGTACGGCGTCGATCCGGTCTCCCGGGACGTTCATCTTCAGCCCGACCATATTCTCGGCCCGGAGAGCTCCGGTCAGCAGGACGGTAAGATTCATCAGCTTCTCGCGTTTCCACGGATCGGCCCAGGCCGCCCGGTTGGCGTGCAGTTTGGTGTTGGACTCCAGGATGACGGCCAGAATCCGCAAGTTATTCGCCTGCAGTGAACTCCCGGTTTCGGTCAGGTCGGCGATGGCGTCGACCAGATTGGGCACCTTCACCTCGGTGGCGCCGTAAGAGTACTCAACGACCGCTTCCACGCCCTGCGCGGTTAAGTACCGGCGGGTCACATTCACCAATTCGGTGGCGATCCGCTTGCCCTGCAGGTCGCGCACGTCCCGGATGCCGCTGTCGTTGGCCACGGCCAGGACCAGGCGCACCGGCCGCTGAGACCGTTTGCTGTAGACCAAATCGGCCACTTCGACCACGTCGGCCTCGTTTTCCATAATCCAGTCCAGCCCGCTCAAGCCGGCGTCGAGCACGCCCTCGTGCACGTAGCGGGGAATCTCCTGGGCCCGCATCAGCAGGATTTCGAGGTCAGGGTCGTTCACGGCCGGGTAGTAAGAGCGGGAATTCACTTGTATGTCGTAACCCGCCTTCTTGAACAGTTGGAAAGTCTTCTCCTGCAGGCTCCCCTTGGGCAGTCCAAGGCGCAGTTTCAATGTACTCGGTCCTCCTTGGGTGGATCATTGCCGTGCGATGCCGCACATGCTTATGTATACCGGAAAAAGGCGGGACCGTCAACGGGCGGAGGGCAGAATCCAGAATTCAGAATCCAGAATTCAGGAGTAGTGGAAGGCAAGAATGGGTGAATGAAAGGACCGGTTGTTGTTGTTCACGAGGTTCGGGAAATACGAGTTTCGCGGATCACGCAACTCCGGAAATCAAGCCGAGTGCGTGAGATTGTCCCCCAAAAAAGGGGCCTGGCCCCTTTTTCGGGCACCTGGGAGGGGAAGCAGTTGACTACCACAGTGGGCGCAATCGACATCGGCACCAACTCCACCCGTCTGCTGATCGCCCGGATAGCTCCGGATGGCCGGCTGGACGTCGTGCACACGGCGCTCACCACCACCCGCCTGGGCGAAAACCTGGCCGGCGGCGTGCTCCTGGACCGGGCCATGGACCGGACGATCAACTGCCTGGCTGAGTATCAGGCGGTATCGGCCGAATACGGGCCGGACGGGATGGTGGTGGCGGCAACCGCGGCCGTGCGCGAGGCGGCCAACCGGGATGAATTCGTGAAGCGGGTGCTGGACGCCGTCGGCTTCGAGGTACGGGTGCTCTCCGGGACCGAGGAGGCGGCCTACGGATTCCTGGGGGTGGTTTCGGGCCTGGACCTGGATCCGGCCGGCATCCTGGTCGCTGATGTGGGGGGGGGAAGCACCGAGTTCGTCTGGCTCGAAGAAGGGTCGCCGGCCTGCCGCAGCCTGCCCGTGGGCGCGGTGCGGATGACCGAGACGCCCTACACCGACACCGAAATCACCGCCCTCATCCGCCCGCTGCTGACAGACGAGAGGCGTGGGTTGGGCGTCCGGCAACTGGTGGGAGTCGGCGGTACGGTCACGACCCTGGCGGCCATGGCGCTCGCCCTGGAAGTCTACGACCCGGAGCGGGTCCACGGCACGAGATTGAACCAAGCCACGGTCGAGGAACTCTTGTTGCGCCTGGAGACAGCCGGGCCGGCCGAACGGAAACAGATGCCGGGATTGCAGCCCGAGCGGGCCGACATTATTCCAGCCGGGGCACGGATCGTGCGCTGCATTATGAGGATCTTGGCGGCACCGGACCTGATCGTGAGCGAGGCCGACATTCTCCACGGCTTGGCCCGCTACGGTCCTCAGGCTGTCGAAAGAAAAACGGAACAGGCCATCCTAAAATGACAGAAATCTCCTGGGACGTGGATTACAATTAGAGCAAACCCCATATTCCATGTTCTGGGAGTTGAGCAAGTGGCCGATTATTCGAACGCCTATCGGGTACGGCAGAAAACCGGCGAGTGGGCCGGGGTTGGCATTCCACGCCGCCGTCGGCGGCCGTCCATCCGGCCGGCCTGGGGACAAGCCCTGGATCTGATGCACTGGCAGAAGCTGGGGCTTATTATTTTTGCTTTCTTGCTGGGCCGTACCGTGCTGCTCGGGGAACTCAGCCCCTTTGTAACCGCCTTTGCGGGCGCCGCCGTGCACCTCTTCGGACCCTGGGGCTGGTTGGCGGTGCTCGCCGGTACCGCGGGGCAGGCTACGGTACTGAGTTGGTCCGCACTGGCGCCGGCACTCTTGGTCCTGGGCGCCGTCGGGCTGGGCCTCCGGGCGATTCCGGCCGACTTCCGGCGGCCCCGGGTGGCGGTGGCGGTCCTGGTCGGAATGGTGTCGGCGGTGATCAAGGGTTCGTACCTGGCCTTTACGGGGGCGGTGCTGTATGAGTACGTGGCCGTGTTTTTTGAGAGCCTGTTGGCCGGGTCGCTCTCCTACGTGTTCCTGATTGCCCTTTCGCCCCGTTCCCGCCCGCTGACCGTGGAAGGTTTTTACTGCTTGCTGGTGCTCCTGGCGGCGGCGGTGGCCGGAACCGGAAATCTGGGCTGGGACCTGTTTTCTGTGCACGGTTTCTTAAGCAAGTTCGCCATCCTGGTCGCCGCCGGGTTGGGCGGGGCCGGGTTGGGCGCCGCCGCCGGGGCGGTGGTCGGAATCATCCCCGGCATCGCCTATACCGTGATGCCGGCGGTGGTGGGGGTGTACGCCTTTGCCGGATTTCTGGGCGGCGCCTTCCGGCACTTCGGCAAACCGGGGGTGGCCGCCGGTTTTGTGCTGGGCAACATCCTGCTGGCGGTATATGTCGGTGAATACCGGGAACTGGCGGGAGTGCTGGTGGAGGCGGGGACGGCGGCGGCCCTGTTCGCGGTGATTCCGGCGAGGTGGTATCAGGAGTTGCGGTCCCTGATTCCAGGCAGCGTCGTCGGCTCGACCGTTTCCGAAGAGCGGGTCCAGGAGTTGGTCCGGAGCAGGGTCCGTAGCTGGAGCCGGATGTTTGCGGAACTGGCCCGCACCTTTGCTAAAGTTTCCCCCGCGGGGCTGGAGCCCGGAACCGAAAAGCCGTTGCGCGAGCTCTTGAATGAGGTCGGCAACCGGATCTGCAAGGACTGCAACCTGTACCGGAGCTGCTGGGAGCGGAATTCGGACCGCATCAACGAGCAGTTCGAGGCTACCTTGGCTCAGGTCGAGGCTTCCGGCCGGGTGGGCCCGGAGGACTTTCCGGAGGAAATCCGGCGGAAATGTTTGCGGCAGAAGGAGATGGCGGTTGCGCTCACCTGCCTCTATGAGACTTACCGGGTAAACCGGTACTGGTACCGGCGGCTGGTGGACAGCCGCGAAGTGGTGTCCGAACACCTGCGGGGCCTGTCCCGGATCATGAACAATCTGGCCACCGAACTGTGCAGCACCGTGGAACGGGCCGGTCAGCTGGAAGGTACGTTGCGCCGGAAGCTGCGGGAGTTGGACGTGCCCGTGCACCGCATCGAAACCCGGCACCGGGAAGACTCCCGGTTGGAGATCATCATCAGCCGCCCGTCCTGCCGGAGTGAACTGGCCTGCCGGTACGTGGCGGCCCCGCTGGTCTCCCAGGTGGTCGGCCAGCCGTTTATGGTCAGCGACACCAGTTGCACCCGGGAAGAGCAGGCCGCCGACTGCACCTTCCGGCTGCAACCGGCCCTCCGTTACCGGGTGACGGTCGGGCTGGCCCAGGTGGGCAAAGCCGGCAGTGCCATATCGGGAGACACCGCCTCCTACCTGGAACTCGAGTCCGGTAAGTTCTCCCTGCTGTTGAGCGACGGGATGGGCGTGGGGGCCCAGGCCGCCCTTGAAAGCAGCACCACCGTTTCCTTGCTCGAGCACATGTTCCGGGCCGGGTTCGGCAAGGACATGGCCGTGAAAACAGTGAACTCGATCCTGCTCCTGCGGGCCCCGGACGAGAGTTTCGCCACCGTGGACCTGGCGGTCATCGACCTCTATACGGCCCAGGCGGAGTTCATCAAGATCGGGGCGGCACCGAGCTTCGTGGTTGGGGCCAATACGGTGAGTGTGATCGAAAGCGCCGCACTGCCGGTGGGGATCATCAAGGAGATCGACTTCGCTCCGGTGGTGTGCCGGCTGGCGTTGGGCGACCTCGTGGTGATGGTCACCGATGGGGTGCTGGACTGCTACCGGGGTCCGCTGGAGAAAGAAACTTGGCTCGGGGAGCTTCTCCGGGACCTGCCGCGGACCGATCCCCAACGCACGGCCGAGCTGGTGCTGCAGCAAGCAAGGCACGCCGCCGGCAAGAGCGTCCCCGACGATATGACGGTCCTGGTCGGCAGAATGGAAGAAGTTGGACCCTGACAGTCCCCCGGATAGAGGAAAACACCCGCCCACGTGGAATGCCTAGAAGAGTGTTGTAAAACCAGAAATCGTTCTAAACGCTTGGAGGCCTGGAGGCCGCAGCGGTCTCCTGAAAGACGACTCCTTTCTCCGGTATTGAGGCATGGTGGGCGAAATGGACCTGCAAGATCGGGTACAACAGTACATTGTCCGGCACCGGATGCTGGCGCCGGGGATGGGCGTGCTGGTGGGGGTTTCCGGGGGCCCGGATTCGGTGGCCCTGCTGGATATTCTCAGTGCTTTGAGTGCCGATCTGGGCATTTCCCTTACCGTGGCCCACCTGAACCACCGCCTGCGGGGCGCCGAGGCCGAGGCGGACGCCGAGTACGTCCGGATGCTGGCCGAAAAGCTTGCTCTGCCCTGTGTGGTCGAGGAATGTGACGTGCGCGCCTTCCGGAAAACCGAACGTCTCTCCACCCAGACAGCGGCCCGGGAACTCCGGTACCGCTTCTTTGCCCGGGCGGCTCGGGCGGCCGGGGCCCAACGGGTGGCCCTCGGTCACCACGCCGACGACCAGGCCCAAACCATCCTGCACCACTTCATCCGCGGCACCGGACCGGCCGGCCTGGCCGGCATGGCGCCGGTCAGGGGACTTTTCATCCGGCCCCTGCTGGGCGTCCGGCGCCGGGAGATCGAAGCCTATTGCCGCGTCCGGGATCTCGACCCCCGGTTCGATCCTTCCAACCTCGATCCCGTTTACACCCGGAACCGGCTGCGGGCTGAACTCCTGCCCCTGCTCGAGACCAAATATAACCCGAACCTGGTGACCGCCCTTTTGCGTCTGGGTGAAATCTGCCGGGCGGAAAACGACTATCTGGCGGTCCAGGCCGAGTCCGCCTTTCAACGCTTGGCCGTTTCAGCGGACGGCGCCGTCCGGCTCGATGCGGGCGGGGTGGCCGCTCTCTCACCGGCGATTGGGCGGCGGGTGGTCCGCAAGGCCTGGTCGGAGTTGGCCGGGGATCCGGGGGCGCTCGATTTCGACCACGTGGAACGGGTCCTTGAACTGGCCCGCCCCGAGGCCGGCGGCAAGAAATTGGACCTGCCGCGGGGAATCCTGGTGGAAAGACAGGCGGCCGGGCTGGTTTTCAGCCTCGGTCCCAGTCCTCCCGAAACCTTGCCGTGGAGCTCGGCGCTGGTGGTTCCCGGAAGGACGGACCTGCCCGACGGACGGTGGATCACCGCCGAAATACGGCACGCGCGGGGCACCCACGCGGGGCACCCACTTCAGTGGGTCGGGTCGGGTCGGGTCGGGCGTCCGGAAACGCTCCAGCCCGGACAGGCGGCGGTGGACCTCGATGCTCTGACTCTGCCGCTGACCGTGCGCAACCGCAGGCCCGGAGACGTGTTTTGGCCGCAGGGGGCCGGCGGCCGGATGAAACTGAAGGAATTTCTGATCAACAACAAGGTGCCCCGCCCGGAGCGAGACCGGATTCCGCTGGTTTTCGACGGCGAGGGCCGCCTGGTCTGGGTGGCCGGTCACCGGATCGGCGAGTTCTGCAAGCTCACCCCCCGCACCCGCTCGGTGCTTGTCTTGAGCGTCTCGGAGCCCGGCCCGGCGCGGTTTGAACTTTGTTGAAAGTGGAAATAAAGTGTGATAATATACTCCTGTTGTGGACCAACTAGTGAGAGTCCGAAGGGAGTGGACTTGTTGAACCGGGTGATCAAGAACTTAAGCATATACATCCTGATTGTCCTCGTGGTCATCGCTTTGCTCAAATACAGTTCCCCGGGCCCCACCGACGTCAAGACCCTCGACTACAACGATTTCTTCCGGGCCGTGAACAACGGCCAGGTGGCGTCCGTGGTGATCAAGACCGACAACGAAACCAACATCATCACGGGCCGGTTGCGGGACGGGACCAGCTTTGAAACCAAGGGCCCCGGCGGCCACCAGGCGCTCTCGGCGCTGCTGGTCGACAAGAACGTCAACTGGAAGCAGGAGCTGCCGGACCGTCCCAGTTGGCTGACGACGATGTTTATGTCCTTTTTGCCCATTCTGCTCTTGGTCGGCTTGTTCTTTTTCCTGATGCAGCAGACGCAGGGCGGGGGCAGCAGGGTGATGTCGTTCGGCAAGAGCCGGGCCAAACTGCACACGGAGGAGAAAGCCCGGGTCACTTTTTCCGATGTGGCCGGGGTGGACGAGGTTAAGGAGGAACTCCAGGAACTGGTCGAATTCTTGAAGGAACCCCGGAAGTTCAGCGAGATCGGGGCCCGGATTCCCAAGGGCGTGCTTTTGTTCGGGCCGCCCGGCACCGGCAAGACCCTGTTGGCGCGGGCGGTGGCCGGGGAAGCCGGCGTGCCTTTCTACAGTATCAGCGGTTCGGATTTCGTGGAGATGTTCGTGGGCGTCGGTGCGTCCCGGGTCCGGGACTTGTTTGAGAACGCCAAGAAGAACGCCCCCTGCATCGTGTTCATCGACGAGATCGACGCGGTCGGCCGCCAGCGCGGCGCGGGCTTGGGCGGCGGTCACGACGAGCGGGAGCAGACCTTAAACCAGTTGCTGGTGGAGATGGACGGGTTCAGCCCCAACGAGGGCATCATCGTCGTCGCCGCCACCAACCGCCCGGACATCCTGGACCCCGCCCTGCTGCGGCCCGGACGCTTCGACCGGCAGATCGTCGTCACCCAGCCGGACATCAACGGCCGCCGGGAGATCCTGGTCGTGCACGCCCGGAACAAGCCGCTGGCGGACGACGTCGAGTTGGACGTGATCGCCCGCCGCACCCCCGGTTTTTCCGGGGCCGATCTGGAAAACCTGATCAACGAGGCCGCTCTGCTGGCGGCGCGGGCGAACAAAAAGCGCATCGGCATGGAGGAACTCGAGAATGCCATCGAACGGGTGATCGCCGGGCCGGCCAAGAAGTCCCGCGTGATCAGCGACTACGAAAAGAAGCTGGTGTCCTACCACGAGTCCGGTCACGCGCTGGTCAGCTACTTCCTGCCGAACAGCGATCCGGTGCACAAGATCTCGATCATCCCGCGGGGGCGGGCCGGGGGCTACACCCTTCTCCTGCCCAAGGAGGAGCGGTACTACGCGACCCGCTCGCAGCTCCTGGACCAGATCACGATGCTGCTGGGCGGCCGGGTGGCGGAGGAGTTGGTGCTGGAGGAGATCAGCACCGGCGCGCAAAACGACCTGGAGCGCGCCACCGAGACCGCCCGGAAGATGATCATGGAGTACGGCATGAGCGACGAACTGGGGCCGCTGACTTTGGGCCGGCGCCAAGACACGCCTTTCCTGGGGCGCGACCTCTCCCGCGACCGGAACTACTCCGAGGAGGTGGCCAGCGCCATCGACCAGGAGGTGCGCCGGATTATCGACGAGTGTTACCGGCGGGCGGAAACCATTCTCACCGACAATATGCAGGGGTTGCACCAGGTGGCCACCACGCTGTTCGATAATGAAACCATTGAGGGCAAGGAATTCGAGGCTTTGATGGAGGCGGCCACGGGCGCGGTGAGGCCGGAGGCGGACCGGCGCGGGGCGGCCCAGCACGGGGCGGCTCAGCAAGGAGGAGCGTAAGTTTTGGAGAGAACCTTTGTGATGGTGAAACCGGACGGTGTCCAGCGGGGGCTGGTGGGCGAGGTGATCACCCGTTTCGAGCGCCGCGGCTTTAAGCTGGTGGCTTTAAAGCTGCTCCGGATCGACCGGGGGTTGGCGGAACGGCACTACGAGGAACACCGGGGCAAGCCCTTTTTTGAGGAGCTTGTCCGCTACATCACCTCGGGCCCGGTCGCGGCCGTGGTCCTGGAGGGCAAGGAAGTGGTCCCGGCGGTCCGGGAGATGATGGGGGCCACCCAGCCGGCCAAGGCGCTGCCCGGCACCATCCGCGGCACCTACGGCATCGACGTCGGCCGCAATATCGTCCACGGTTCCGACTCGGCGGCCAGCGCCGCGCGGGAAATTGGACTTTTCTTTGCGGACGCGGAACTGATCGGATACACACAAGCGCTGGATCCCTGGATTTACGAGTGATGCCGTTCAAGACGGACCTGGAGATCGCCCAGGCGCACCGGATGATCCCCATTGCCGATCTCGCGGCCGCAATCGGCCTGGCGGCGGAAGACATCGACCTGTACGGCCGGTACAAGGCCAAGGTCGGCCTGCACGTGCTCGACAAACTCAGGGAACGGCCGGCCGGCCGGCTGATCGACGTCACGGCCGTCACCCCCACCCCGCTCGGCGAGGGGAAAACCCTGACCACCATCGGACTGACGCAGGGTCTGGGCCGCATCGGCAAACGGGCGGCCTGCACCCTGCGTCAGCCTTCCATGGGCCCGGTGTTCGGGATCAAAGGCGGGGCCGCCGGGGGCGGTTGGGCCCAGGTGGTGCCCATGGAAGACTTGAACCTGCATTTCACCGGCGACATCCACGCGGTGGGGCAGGCCCACAACCTGCTGGCCGCCATGCTCGACGCCTCGCTTTACCACGGCAACCCGCACGATATCGACCTGCACACGGTCACCTGGACCAGGGTCATGGACGTTAACGACCGGGCCTTGCGGGACGTGGTCGTGGGCTTGGGGGGTCCGGTCAACGGCTACCCCCGGGAGGCCGCTTTCGAAGCGACGACCGCGTCGGAGGTCATGGCCGCCCTGGCACTGACCGACGGCATCGGCGACCTGCGCCGGCGGCTGGGGCGGATTGTGGTGGGATTTGACCGGCAGGGCCGCCCGGTCACGGCCGAGGATCTTCAGGGCGCCGGGGCGATGGCGGCGATTCTCAAGGAAGCAATCAAGCCCAACCTGGTTCAGACGCTGGAGGGGCAGCCCTGCATCGTGCACGCCGGACCGTTCGCCAACATCGCCCACGGGCAGTGCTCGGTGCTGGCCGACAAGATGGCGCTGAAACTGGCCGACTACGTGGTAACCGAGAGCGGGTTCGGCGCCGACCTGGGCATGGAGAAATTCATGGACATCAAGTGCCGGCAGTCGGGGCTCCGGCCCGACTGCGTGGTGGTCACCTGCACGATACGGTCGCTCAAAATGCACGGCGGTGTCGGCCGGATCATCCCCGGCAGGCCGATGCCCGAGGAGATCAAGCGGGAAAACCCGGCCGCGGTCGCGGAAGGGTGCCGGAACCTGGCGCACATGGTCAAAGTCGCCCGCTATTACGGGGTGCCGGTGGTGGTCGCCGTGAACCGATTCCTGGGTGACACGGACGCCGAGGTTGAGACCGTGCTCCGGGAGGCGGTGCGCGCCGGGGCAATGAGCGCGCATCCGGTCACCGCCTGGGCGGAAGGCGGGGCGGGGGCGTCTGAACTCGCCGCCGGTGTCGTGTCGGCCTGTGAACGGGGCGGAGATTTCCGCCTGCTCTACCCGGATGAACTGTCGATCAAGGAAAAAATCGAGGTGCTCGCCCGGCGGGTCTACAACGCGGACGAGGTGGCCTACGAGCCCCCGGCGGAAAAGAAGATCGCCCGCTTCGAGGAGCTGGGTTGGGGCCGCTTGCCGATCTGCATGGCCAAGACACACCTCTCCATCTCCCACGACCCCAACCTGAGAAACGTGCCCTCCGGCTATGTGTTTCCGATCCGGGATATCCGGGTGTCGCTGGGCGCCGGGTTTTTGTACCCCCTGGCCGGGGCGATGCTCACCATGCCCGGCCTGCCCTCCCGGCCGGCGGCTTTCGGGATTGACATCGACGAGCACGGACGGGTGAAGGGGCTGTTTTAAGGGGAGAATAGCCATGGGTAGACCACCAAAATGCCGCCGGGTTGAGTTCCTTCCTCAGTACACCTACTTTAGGCCGGCCGGGATTCCGTTATGGGACCTGGAGGAGGTCGGTCTGGCGGTGGAAGAAGTGGAAGCGTTGCGTCTAAAGGACCTGGAAGGGTTGGAACAGGAAGATTGTGCCGAGCGTATGGGCGTCTCGCGCCCCACCTTTCAGCGTATTTTGACCGGCGCGCGGGCCAAGGTGGCCCAAGCCCTGGTAATGGGCAGGGCGATCCGGGTGGAGGGCGGCAACTTCGAGTACGTGGCGCGGCGCATGCGCTGTACCGGCTGCCGGACGGAATCGGAGCCGGCTCCCGGCGGCTTGAACGCACAACAATGCCCGAAATGCGGCGGCAAGGAACTTGTGACCCGGCCCGACCGGTGTTCCCGCCCGAAGCGGGCCACCGGCAAATACCGGGTTCCGAAGAAAAGGTAGAAAAAACATCGTGGGAGGAGTGTCATAATGGCGGCCGACAACAACAACGGTGGGGAGAGCGGGGTTCCCGGCGGCGGCGGTTGTCCGGGAAGCGCGCCCGGCGGCGGTTGTCCGGGAAGCGCAGCCTGCGGCATACCCGAGGCCCAAACCTGCGGTCAGTCCGCGCCGCGGTCGCACGTGCTGGCGCCGAACCCGCAGTCCGCGGTGAAAAACGTGATCGCGGTGATGAGCGGCAAGGGCGGCGTGGGCAAGTCCGCGGTGACGGCGCTTTTGGCCGTGACCTTGGCGCGTCAGGGCTACAAGGTCGGTATTCTGGATGCCGACCTGACCGGGCCGAGTATCCCCAAAATCTTCGGCCTTCACGAACGGCCGGAGCTGGAAGGGGAGGCGATCCTGCCGGTAAAGACCCCGGTCTACGGTATCGGTGTCATCTCGATCAACCTGCTCTTGGAGCACGAGGACGAACCGGTGATCTGGCGGGGCCCGATCATCGCCGGCGCCATCCAGCAGTTCTGGACCGAGGTCGGTTGGGGCGGACTCGACTACCTGCTGGTCGACCTGCCGCCCGGGACGGGCGACGCGCCCCTTTCCGTGATGCAGTTCCTGCCGGTCGGCGGCGTGGTGATGGTTACCGCGCCCCAGGACCTGGCGGTGCTGGTGGTGCGCAAGGCGGTGCGGATGGTCAGAAAACTGAACATACCGATCCTGGGGTTTATCGAGAACATGAGCTACGCCGTGTGCCCGAAGTGCGACGAGAATCTGGAGCTCTTCGGCCCGTCCCGGGCCGAGAAGACGGCCGACACCACCGGACTGCGCTTGCTGGCCCGGATCCCGCTCGATGCCGGTCTCTCCATCTTGAGCGACCGGGGCGAGGTGGAGAAATACCAAACCGAGGTGCTGGCGCACCTGCCGGCCTATATGGACGAGACAATGAACCGGAGGTTCGAAAACCCGGGAATGCCAAGCTAAAGACGGTTTTGCCCCAAGACATCTTAAGAATGAATTGACAGTGAAAAAGAATGGTACTATACTACTGAAAAGGGGAACCTTGTCCTTCGGCGCTTGCCGGGTTGGACCGGTTCCAATCCGGTTTTTGTTCTTATTGTTTCATCAGTCAGCGATCGTAGTTCATCCGGCGAGGGGGGATGGAGCCACAACCGGTTGGTTTTCCAGCGGGTAAAGAGGTGTTTCGAGTTCTTAAGCCCGGCTTTCATGCCGGGACGTTCTAAGGGAGGACGGGTGTTATACGGTATGCCAGATAAAATCGGATCGGCAATGGTAGTGGGCGGTGGTATCGCCGGCGTGCAGGCCTCACTGGACTTGGCGGAAGCCGGATACTACGTGTACCTGGTCGAGGCCTCCACGGCCATCGGCGGCACCATGGCCCAACTGGACAAGACCTTCCCCACCAACGACTGCTCGATGTGCATCTTGTCGCCGAAGCTCGTGGAGTGCGACCGGCATCCGAACATCGAGATCATCACCCTGGCCAACCTGGTCGACCTGCAGGGTGAAGCCGGGAACTTCAAAGCGACGGTGTTCCAGAAACCGCGTTACGTGTTCGCCGACCGGTGCGTCGCTTGCGGCGACTGCGCTGCGAAGTGTCCGGTGAAGGTTTCGGACGAGTTCAACGAGGGGTTGGAAGTCCGGAAGATCATCGCCAACAAGTACCCCCAGGCGGTGCCGAACACTTACGCGATCACTCATCCCGAAAAGTGTCTTTACCTGACCAAGGGCGTGCAGACCGGCAAGCCGGTGTGTCTGCTTTGCGAGAAGGCGTGCGGCAAGGACGCCCTGAACTGGGAGGACAAAGAGAAGACCTTCGCCCTCGACGTCGGCGCGGTCATTCTGGCCCCCGGTTTCGACGAGTTCGACCCCAAGACCATCAAAACGCTGGGCTACGGGACCCTGAAAAACGTGGTCACCAGCATCGAGTTCGAGCGTATCCTGAGCGCCTCGGGTCCCTTCCAGGGTCATGTGGTCCGTCCCTCGGACCACCAGGAAGCGAAGAACGTCGCCTGGATCCAGTGCGTGGGTTCGCGCGACCGCAGTATCGGCTGCAGCTACTGTTCTTCGGTGTGCTGCACCTACGCGATCAAGGAAGCCATGATCGCCAAGGAACACGGCGGGGATATGGACGCCACCATCTTCTTTATGGACATGCGCACCTACGGCAAGGGCTTCGAGGCCTACTACAACCGCGCCCAGGAAGAAACCGGCATCCGGTTCATCCGTTCCCGCAGCTTTGAACTCGGCCCCGGCACCTCAGACAAGGTCAAGATCCGGTACAGCGACGAGGGCGGCGAGATCAAGCACGAGGAATTCGATATCGTCGTGCTGTCGGTCGGCCTGCGGCCTTCCTCGAAGGCGATGGAGACGGCCAAGAGCATCGGCGTGAACCTGAACCAGCACGGTTTCGCGGCCACCACCACCAGCGCGCCGGTGGAGACCTCCCGGCCGGGTGTGTTCGTGTGCGGCACCTTCCAGAGCCCGATGGACATTCCGACCGCGGTCATGCAAGCCAGCGCGGCGGCATCCGGTGCGGGCACCCTGCTCGCCGAAGCTCGGGGCACCCTGGTCAAGGCCGAGGAGCCCGTGGCCGAGATGGACGTGAGCGGGCAGGAGCCGCGGATCGGTGTGTTCGTCTGCCACTGCGGCATCAACATCGGCTCGACCGTGGACGTGCCGTCGGTGGTCGAGTACGTCAAGAACGCTCCGAACGTGGTGTACGCGGAAGAAAACCTGTACTCCTGTTCGTCGGACACCCAGGACAAGATCAAGGAGGTAATCCTGGAGCACAAACTGAACCGGGTGGTGGTCGCGTCCTGTACCCCGCGGACACACGAGCCCTTGTTCCGGGCCACCTGTGCCTCGGCGGGCTTGAGCCCCTTCCTGTTTGAAATGGGCAACATCCGCGAGCACTGCTCCTGGGTGCACATGAAAGACAAGGAAGCGGCCACGGTCAAGGCCAAGGAAATCGTGAACCGGGCGGTGGCCAAGGCCCGCCTGCTGGAGTCCCTGCAGACGGTAACCATCGGAGTCAACAAGGACGCGCTGGTTATCGGCGGCGGTATCGCCGGCATGAACGCCGCGCTGGATCTCGCCGGCCAGGGTTTCAAGGTGAGCCTGGTGGAAAAAAGCGACCAACTGGGCGGCATGGCCCGGAAGATCCACATAAACTTGGAAGGCATGGACGTCGGCGCTTACCTCGACGGCTTGATCGGCGCCGTTGACGCGAACCCGAACATCACCGTGTACACCGGCGCTAAGATCGCGGGTGCCTCCGGTTACGTCGGGAACTTCACCACCACCATCGACGTGGGCGGCCAGAGCAAGGACATCGAGCACGGCGCGGTGATCATCGCCATCGGCGGTAAGGAATTCAAACCGTCCGAGTACCTGTACGGCCAGGACGACCGCGTGCTCACCGGCCTAGAACTGGAGGCCGAGCTGGTGGAGGGCACGGACCGGGCAAAGCAGGCCAAGAACTTCGTGCTGATCAACTGCGTCGGTTCCCGGGAGCCGGACCGCGTGTACTGCAGCCGGGTCTGCTGCAGCGAGTCGGTCAAGAACGCCCTCAAGGCGAAGGCCCTCAATCCCGACGCCAGCGTGTACGTGCTGTACCGCGACATGCGCACCTATAGCTTCAAGGAGGACTACTACGAAGAGGCCCGGCGCAAGGGCGTGATCTTCCTGCGCTTCGACCCGGCCGGCAAGCCGGTGGTTTCGAACGCGGGCGGCGGTCTCACGGTGACCGTGACCGACCCGGTCCTCGGCGAGACCTTCGTGATCGACGCCGACCTAGTGGGGCTCGCGGCGGCCACCCTGCCGCCGGACGACTCCAGGGACATCGCCCAACTCTACAAGGTCTGCGGCGACTACGACGGCGGGTTCTTCCTGGAAGCGCACATGAAGCTGCGCCCGGTGGACTTCGCCACCGACGGCGTGTTCGTGGCCGGCCTGGCGCACGGACCGAAGTTCATCGAGGAAAGCATCGCCCAGGCGCGGGCGGCGGCGGCGCGCGCGGCGACCGTCCTGACCAAGGACCTGCTGGTCGGCGGCGGCGCGGTGGCCAAGGTGGACAGGGACAAGTGTTCCGGCTGCCGGATCTGCGTCACGGTCTGCCCGTACAGCGCGATCTCCTTCCTGGAGGCCGAGAACGTGGCCGAGGTGAACGAAGTGCTGTGCAAGGGCTGCGGCACCTGCGCGGCGGCCTGCCCGTCGCACGCCGCGGATCATATGGGCTTCAGGGACGAGCAGCTCTTCGCGGAAATCGAGGCTTTCCTGGCATAAGGCGCTAAGGCCGTCCCGGGCCGCGCGGCCCGCGGTCCGGGACGGGGTTTCAAATTCGGTTGGTGGAGGGATATGTTCATAATGGAAGCCAAAAAGCTGAGTGAAGTCCGAGATCCCAATTTCAGGGACGAAATATCCCAAAGGATGTGTTTCGCGACCGAGCAGGGCAAGTTCGACTTAAACTACTGCCTGGCCTGCGGCACCTGCGCGGCGGCGTGCTACTTCACCGACATAGTGGAGAACCACGACCCGCGCAAGTTCATGCGCAAGGTCGCCCTCGGTCTGAAGGACGAGGTGCTGAACGACAAATTCGTTTGGCTCTGCAACATGTGCGGCCGGTGCACCATGCACTGCCCCGGCAAGGTGCCGCTGCCCAACGTGGTGCGCACGGTGCGCGGGCAGTTCGGCCTGACCGCCCCCGGGCGGCTGCAGGAAGTGGCCGACCTGCACATGCAAGTCGGGAACCAGATGGAGATCACCGAAGAGGAGTTCATGGAGACCATCGAGTGGATGCAGGAGGAACTCCAGGACGAGTTCGGGGATTCGAGCCTGACCATCCCGGTCAACGTGGAGGGCGCGGATATTCTGTTTCTGCCGCACCCGCGGGAGATCAAGTACTACCCGGAGGACATCAAGAGCTGGACCAAGATCTTCTGGAACGCCAAGGAGAGCTGGACGGTATCCTCCAAAGCCTTCGACGTCACCAACTTCGGGCTGTTCAACGGCCGGGACGACGAAGCTAAAAAGATCATGGACTTTGTGGTGGACGAGATGAGAAGGCTTAATGTGAACCGCTGCGTCATGACCGAGTGCGGGCACGGGTTTTGGGCCTTCGTGTGGGGCAAGAAGGTCTGGTACAAAGAGGGCGAGGTGCCCTGGAATTTCGAGCACATGGTGGGTTGGATGGCCGACCTGATCAAGACCGGCAAGATCAAGGTCGACAAGACCAGGAATCCCTACGTGGTCACCATCCATGACCCGTGCAACACGGTGCGCAAGGGCGGTCTGATTGAGGAAGGCCGGTACATTTTAGAGAACGTGGCCGAGAAGTTCGTGGACATGTGGCCCAACCGGGAGTACAACTACTGCTGCGGCGGCGGCGCCGGCGCTCTACCGATGGGCACCGTGGTGAAAAAAGAGCGGATCGCCAAGGGCAAGCTTAAAGCCGACCAGATGATGGCCACCGGCGCCGAGATCTGCTGCGCCCCGTGCCACAACTGCTACGACCAGTTAAACGACATCAACAAGGAGTACAACCTCGGGATGAAGGTCAAGCACCTGCACCACCTGGTGGAGCACGCCCTGATCTGGCCCGAGGACGGACCCCGGCCGAAGCAGGAAGAATAGGACTAAACTCGAATCCGGCCGATTCGTTCGGCCAAGGAACGGACCCTGTCAGGTAAAACCGTGGGGGCGGCGCGTCCCCACGGTTTCTCTTGGGGGCGGTGGAGCCGCCGCCTGAGCTCCGTGCTTCGCGTGGACGGCTCCCGCGGCTTGGTTCGGAGCCCTGCACTTTGCCTTTTTCGAGTATAATAGACGAAACCGGCGTGAAATGAGGGAACGCGCGATGACCCACCGGGTGATGGTTTTGGATATAGACGGCCTTGAGGCGGCGAAAAGGGCGGTGGCCGGAGTAGGCGCCGACGAAACCGGAGTAGCGCTGATGGCGCCCAAGGCGGTGCACCGCGTGCTCCGCGTCACCGGGCTGACCCCCGTGCAGGCGAACATCGTCAAACAGGAGATGCTCGCCCGCGGAGGGGAGGCGGCGGTGTCTTGGGGAACGGTGAACCATTCCGTGGCCCAAACCGACGCGCTGCTCATGGGCACCGCCAAACAGTATGCCGCCTTTTTGAAGAAGATGCGGATGCAGCCGTTCGGCCTGGCGGCGCTGGTCGACAAGATCGAGCGGGTGCTGGAAAACTGCGAAACCAAACCCCGCGGGCTGGACTGCCGGGGGAAGTTCCTGCCGCTGGGGGAACGCACCCTGGTGATGGGCATATTAAACGTCACCCCCGACTCCTTTTCGGACGGGGGCGCCTACCTGGAGCCGGAGGCGGCGCTCGCTCGGGCTCGGGAAATGGCGGCGCACGGCGCCGACCTGATCGACCTCGGCGGTGAATCCACCCGCCCCGGCGCCGAGCCGGTCGGCCTGGAGGAGGAACTCTCCCGGGTGATGGCGGTCCTGCCGCGGCTGACCGGAGAACTTGGTATTCCCGTATCCATCGACACCGGCAAAACCCCGGTGGCCCGTGCGGCCCTGGCGGCCAGCGCGCACCTGGTGAACGACCAGTGGGCGCTCGCGGACGAAGGAATGGCGGAACTGGTGGCCGGCTACGAGGTACCGGTGGTCCTGATGCACAACCAGCGGGGGACGGAATACCGGGACGTGGTGGGCGACATCACCGCGTACTTCGAGGAACGCCTGGCCAAGGCGGCACAGGCCGGCATCGCGCCCGGCCGGATCATCCTCGACCCGGGTTTCGGCTTCGGCAAGACACCGGAGCAAAACCTGACCGTGCTGCGGCGTCTGGGGGAATTCACCGGCCTGGGGTGCCCGCTCTTGATCGGCACCTCCCGCAAGTCCACGATCGGCAAGGTATTGGACCTGCCGGTGGACCAGCGCCTGGAGGGCACGGCGGCCACCGTGGCCGTAGGCATCTGCCGCGGGGCGGACATCGTGCGGGTGCACGACGTGCGGGAGATGGTGCGAGTGGCCAGGATGACGGACGCCATCGTCCGGGGAGGCAGCGACCAATGAAAGACCGCATTATAATGGAGGGGCTCGAGTTTCACGGCTATCACGGGGTGCTGGATGCCGAGCGGGAGATGGGTCAGCCCTTCCAGGTCGACCTGGAACTGGTGCTGGATCTGGGACCGGCCGGCCGGGCCGATGACCCGGCCCTCACCGTGGACTACAGCGCCGTGTACGCCGAGGTCAAAAAAGCGTTTTCGGCTCGGCGGTACCGGTTGATCGAAGCGGTGGCCGAAGCCCTGGCGGCGGCGGTGCTGTCTTCTTTCCCGCTCGCTGAAGTGCGGGTCCGGGTGCGCAAGCCCCACGCCCCGGTGCGGGGCCGGTTCAAGTACATCGCGGTGGAGATCGTCCGCCGCCGGGAAGAGACCGGATGAGCAGCACGATTGCTTACATCGGTCTGGGCAGCAACCAGGGGGACCGGCCGGCCAACCTGGAAAAGGCGGTCGGGGAACTGGCGGCGATGCCCGGGGTGTTGCTGAGACGCCGGGCCCCCGTGTACGAGACCGCACCCCTGGGCCATACGGAACAGGACTGGTTTTTGAACACGGTCGTGGAGGTCGAGACCACCCTGCCGGCCCGGGAATTGCTGGAGCGAATGCTGGAGATTGAAAAGCGGCTGGGCCGGGAACGCGGGGAGCGGTGGGGGCCCCGGGTGATCGACCTGGACCTGCTCCTTTTTGGTACCCAAACAGTTATGGAGCCCGGTCTTTCGGTGCCTCATCCCCGCCTGGCCGAACGGGCCTTTGCGGTGGTGCCGCTGGCGGACTTGTGCCCCGGGTTGGATCTCCCGGATGGCGGTAAGGCGTCGGTGCTGGCGCGCCGGCTGGTCCGGGAACAGCGGTTGCACCGCTATGCCGGAGACACCCCAGCAAGTAAAGTATAACAAACGTTCGCAAGGCCGGGTCGTGGGTGATGAGGTTGGCGGGAGGAAGACTGGAGGACCGGTGCACGCCGGGGGGATGATTAGGACCGGGCTTTCTGCAGATAGCCGAGCACTTCGCGGATGAATTCCTCAAGATCATCCAGCCGGGTGGTGATGATCCGGTACATCTCCGGCTGGTCAGCCGGTGTTCAAACGCCGGGACGCCGGGGCTGGTCGTCCTTGGGGCGGTGGTAGGGGACCGGGATGAACTGCACCGAGGGCCGACGCTGTCCCGGTTGAGGATACAGTTGCATCAGGTCGTAAATTTCGCGCAGCAAGCCGGTGGACACCGGAAGGCCCATTTCCTGCAGTTTCTCGACGGTGATCGGGTAATCGTGGGTCCACTGGCCGCTGGTCAGGCCGCGGGCGATTTGCCGGGCCTGCTCCTGGTTCATCTTGT
The DNA here is from genome assembly GCA_040757205.1 of Bacillota bacterium. NCBI lineage: Bacteria > Bacillati > Bacillota > Bacillota bacterium. The sequence continues at coordinate 18,569 of JBFLXL010000011.1, read as the reverse complement.
CACTGAGCAGCTCGAACACGAACGCCTCCACCTGCCGCAGCGCCTTGGAGGCTACATCCGCCAGGATCAGGGTCTGGTCGTCCACCTTGTCCACCCCTTTTTGGCGCACCGCCTCCACCACCGAGGAAGCGGGGACGTTCCCCAGCTGTGGGTCCATGGGCCCCACCACGGCGTTTTCGTCCATAAAAATCTCGTCGGCGGCCAGGGCGATCATAGTGCCGCCGGACATGGCGAAGTGGGGAATGTGCACCGTCACCCGGGCCGGGTGCTTGAGCAGCGCCCGGGCGATCTGCTCCGAAGCCAGGACCAGGCCGCCGGGGGTGTGCAGCACCAGGTCGATGGGCAACTCGTCCGGGGTCATGCGGATGGCCCGCAAAATCTCTTCGGAGTCTTCAATATTGATGTAGCGGGTCAGCGGAATGCCGAAGAGGGCGATGAGTTCCTGGCGGTGGATCAGGGTGATCACGCGAGTGTTACGTTTGCGCTCGATATTGCGGATCAACTGGAGGCGGGCCATGGTAATCCGGTACTGCCGGATCACGGGCAAGATCATGAGTAAAATGAAAAACAGCCAGAAAAGTGAAGAGTCCAAAACCATCGCCCCCATCCCAGCGCTGACACATGACTTTTAAACCTATTTTGACGACTCGACGTTTTTCAGGACGCTTTTCAGGTTATTATACCGGACTTTGGCTGGTGGTGCATGTCATGTCGAATGGGAGAGTGCTCCGCCGCAGCTTGACTTCTTCTCCTGGAGCAGACAAGCGGGTATAGTGGACAAAACCGGCGTGGGATGGGGGAACACGCGATGACCCACCGGGTGATGGTTTTGGATATAGACGGCTAGCATTGGGCCGACTGTCGCGCGATGAGCGACGCGAACACGCCCGCCCCGAAACCGTTGTCGATGTTGACCACGGCCAGCCCCGGGGTACAGGTCTGGAGCATGGTCATTAAGCCGGCGACACCTTCCTTGCCCATTCCGTAGCCTACGGACGTGGGCAACCCGATCACCGGCACGGCCACCTGGCTGGATACGACAATGGGGAGGACGGCGTCCATGCCCGCCACGACCACGATGGCGGCCACCCGCCGATCGACCATGTCCCCCAGCGGCTCGTACAAACGGTGGATGCCGGCTACGCCCACGTCATAGGCTTTGAGCGCCTCACAGCCCATGACGTGAGCGGTCTCGACCACTTCTTCGGCCACCCCGACGTCCGCCGTGCCTGCCGCCAGCACGCCGATCCTGCCGCTACGGGGGAAAGTGAAGTCCTTGTTTTTCAAGAGTACTGTGCGTGCCAAGCCGTTGTGTGACATCGCGAGCCCCTGGGGGATATCTCGCGCTAACGCTCTTACCGCTGCCGCATCAGCCCGGGTAACGTAGGCGTAACCGCTTTCAGCCGCCATGGCCAGCGCCAGCCGGCGGACGTCCTCCGGGCGCTTTCCTTGGGCGAGGATGGCCTCCGGTACTCCCGTCCGCCGGGTGCGGTTGACGTCGAGGCGGGCGATTTCTCCCACCCGCCTGATGTTTAACACCTGAAGCCTTGCCCTGGCGGTTTCGAGGTCGATCTCTCCACGAACCAGCGCCATTAGCACGTCATCCATCGACAACCGGAACACCTCTTGTGAAGGATTCAATCAGGATTCAGCCGGTCAACCTTATTTAGGTCAAGTCCGTCGTTGGTCCTCCCGGGGACTTGAGCGTATCGGTGTCCGGAGAGGGACATCGTTTTCCGATGCCGGAGTTTCCCAGGTACCGGACCGGCGAGTTTAAGATGCCCAGTGCGGCGGCCGGACCACCGCGCCACGGCTGGCGGGGCCAACCATTTCCACGTACCTCGCCAGCCAGCCCGTATGTTTCTGCCGGTGCGGGGGTTGAACAGAAGCCTTTCTGGCGGCCAATTCCCGTTCGGAAACCTGTAAATCAATCGTACCCTCATTCAGATCGTAGGCAATTATATCGCCGTCTTTCACCAGGGCGATGGGGCCTCCGGTGGCTGCCTCGGGGCAAACATGACCGATACAGGCGCCGCGCGTAGCACCGGAGAAACGGCCGTCCGTCACGAGGGCCACCGACTCTCCCAGTCCCATGCCCATCAGATTCGCGGTGGGGCCCAGCATTTCCATGAAGCCAGGCCCGCCCTTCGGCCCCTCGTAGCGGATGATCACCACGTCTCCCGGCTTGATGCGCCCGGCCAGAATAGCCCGGGATGCCGCCTCTTCCGATTCAAAGACGACCGCCGGTCCCTGGTGGCGCATCATCTGAGGCAGGACGGCTCCCGTCTTGACCACGGCCCCCTCTGGGGCCAGGGTGCCGAAGAGGGCTTTTAATCCTCCTTTGGGGCTTAAGGGGTCAGCTAGACTTCGAATGACGCGGGGATCCAGGCTGCGGGCCTGGCCGATGCTATCTGCCAGGGTTGCCCCCGTCACCGTGAGGCAATCCAGGTTTATTAGCCCCGACCGCCGGGAGAGTTCACCCAGAATGGCGGTAATGCCGCCCGCCCGGTCCACGTCTTCAATGTGCAGGTCGGAAGCAGGAGAAACCTTGCACAAAGTGGGGGTGCGCCCGGAGATCAGGTTGATGCGTTCCAGGGGGTAGTCCAGGCCCGCCTCCTGAGCGATGGCTAGGGCGTGCAAGATGGTATTGGTGGATCCATTCATGGCTACGTCTAAGGCGAAAGCGTTGTCCAAGGCTTCCTTGGTCACGATGTCCCTGGGGCGGATGTCCTGTCTGATCAACTCTAAGATCTGTCGCCCTGCCCAACGTTTCAGTTTGCTTCGCTCCGGGCCGACGGCGGGAATGGTCCCATTGCCCGGCAGGGCAAGTCCAATGCCCTCGCACAGGCAATTCATGGAATTGGCGGTGAACATCCCCGCACAACTCCCATACCCGGGGCAAGCCGCTCGTTCGAGTTCAAGCAGTCCTGCTTCATCGATCCGACCGGCACGGAAAGCTCCGACACCCTCAAATACTGAGGCTAGGTCGATGGGCCGCCCCTCCCTGGTCCGGCCCGCCTTCATCGGCCCACCCGAAACAAAAATGGTGGGGATATTGATGCGAAGGGCCGCCATCAACATGCCGGGCACGATTTTGTCGCAATTCGGCACACAGATCAATCCGTCGAATTGGTGACCCTGGACCATAGTCTCCACGCTGTCGGCAATCAGTTCCCGGGACGGCAGGCTGTAGCGCATGCCGGCATGCCCCATGGAAATCCCGTCACACAGGGCAATGGTGTTGAACTCGAAAGGTATCCCGCCAGCCTCGTAAACGACTTCTTTAATTTCCGTGACGAAGTTGTCGAGATGGGCGTGACCGGGTACGATTTCAGCGAAGGAATTGGCTATGCCGATGAAGGGCTTTTGCATGTCGGCTTCCTGCCTCAGCCTGCCCGTAGCCCTTAGCAAGCTGCGGTGAGGCGCGCGCTCGAATCCGCTCTTGATGACGTCGCTGTTCACAGCAGGGTTCCCCCTTTTCCACTGGGTTCGCCTCGAGCCTTCGAGGCCGGGCGAGTTCCCGACGCACAAGCCCAATTAACCGGATATTTACTGCACCTAGTATTCCGGTTTAAGGCATATAAATAATTTTTCTACAGCACCCCCCGAGTTCCTGCAGGCACCGAACCGGGCAGTCGTGCCTTTTGGATCAATAGCTTAGCCTCCCCCGCCGGGAAGTCCCCGCGCCTTCCGCCTTCCTTGCTCGCCAAGCGAGGGCGAAGGGCGGGGGTGACAGGTGGGCTTTGTTTTTCCGGGAACCATTGTTCTACTTCGGTTCTATTGCTACAATATAGGAGCAGCCCGGCAGGGTTGCGATGAAGCAGGAAACCCGCGAATTCGCTTATTCCAGGAAACTCCTGAACAGAGCGAAGGGATGGGCGGTTCACTTATCGCTATCACTTTGTCGTGATTTGTTTTGGAGGTGGTAACGTGGCCGCCGGGAAAGACATCGCCGGACTGGCGCGGCTGATCAGGGAATCTGCCCGCACGCTGGCGCTCACCGGGGCCGGGATCAGCACGGCCAGCGGCATCCCCGATTTCCGCAGCCGCGGGGTCGGCCGGTGGGAGAAGGTCGACCCGATGGAAGTGGCGAGCGTCCAGGCTTTTCAGCGCGATCCCGCCGCCTTTTGGCGGTTCAACATGGAGTGGTGGCTGGAGTTCGCGAACGCCGAACCCAACCCGGCGCACCACGCCCTGGCCCGCTTGCAGCAGGAGGGCCTGCTCCAGGGCGTCATCACCCAGAACATCGACGGCCTGCACGTGCGGGCGGGTTCAAGGACGTGGGAGGTGCACGGTCATCTGCGGACCTGCCGCTGCCTGGGGTGCGGCGCGCGGCACGAGTTCGCTTTCCTGGTGGACCGGTTTCAGTCCGGGAAGAATCCGCCGCGTTGCCCGTGCAACGGCCTTCTACGGCCGGACGTGGTCCTGTTCGGGGACGTGTTGGGGGATGATTTCGAGGCGGCTGTCCAGGCTCTGCACGGTTGCCCGCTGCTGCTCGTCGCCGGCTCGAGTTTGCAAGTTTACCCGGTGGCCGCGCTGCCCCGCTTCGCCCGGCGGTTCGTGATCATCAACCGGGACCCGACCCCCTGGGACGATGCGGCCGAAGTCGTATTGCGGGGGGACCTTGTGGAGGTATTCAAAGGACTGCTTCAGGAACTTGAATTGTAGGAAAAGTTGAAAGACATTGCCACGCCGCGGGTTCCGTGCTACAATACCTTACATCAACGGGTGGTATCCCAAAGGGGAACTACACCTGGTTTTGGTGGTCCGTAAAACTTAAAAGCGCAAGGCCGCTTGGAGCCGTTTTAGGACCGAGACGGTGGGTTCTTCAAGAAATCCCGCGGGTCTGTCCGGGGTTTTTTGCTTTCCTGGCGGCCGTGAGGATTGGATGATTGGAGTATGGTAATGCCGGACAATGACCGCAAGGTTTGCATAGTGGGCGCGGGCCGGGTGGGCTCGACGCTGGCCTTGGCCCTGCAGCGCCGCGGCTACGAAATTGTGGGGGTGGCTTCCCGCAGCGAGCAGTCCGCCCGGCGTCTGGGTGAGCGGCTGGGTTGCCCCTTTACGGTGCGTCCGGCGGAGTGCACCCGGAACGCCGCCGTGGTGCTCATCACCACCCCGGACCGGGAGATCGGGGCCGTGGCCGCGGCTATCCAGTCCCGGGGCGGCTTCGCGGCCGGGCAACTGGTGGCCCACACCAGCGGGGCCACGCCGGCCGAGGTCCTGGCCCCGGCGCGGGCGGCCGGCGCCGACGTCGCCTCCCTGCACCCGCTGCAGTCGTTCGCGGACGTGGAGACCGCTTTGGAACGTCTGCCCGGGTGTTACTTCGGGGTGGAAGGGGACCCCGCCGGGGTCTGGCGGGTGCGGCGCCTGGTGGAGGACCTGGGGGGAGTGCCCCTGGAGGTAAACGCGAAAGACAAAGCGCTTTATCACGCGGCGGCATGCGTGGCGTCAAACTACCTGGTGGCCGTGATCCACCTCGCCACCGAATTGTTGGGCCGGTGCGGCTGGACGCGCGCGGACGCCCTGAAGGCGCTCGCGCCCCTTGTGGACGGTACCCGGGAGAACGTCCGGAACCTGGGCCCGGTGCGGGCGCTGACCGGCCCGGTGGCCCGCGGCGACCGGCCGACCCTGGAATGGCACCTGGCGGCCCTTGCCCGCCTTGATGACGGTTATGAAGGAGTCTACCGGGCCCTGGGGGCCTACACCGCCGGCCTCGCCCGGGAGCAGGGCGCGCTTGGCGCCGTGCAGGCCCGGGAGCTGGCCGCCTTGTTTGAGGGGGTTTTGGACCGTGGCTGACAAACGGCTCACGACGCTGGACATCCGCCGCAAGAAAGAAGAGGGGCGTCCGGTCACGATGCTGACCGCCTACGATTACCCCACCGCCCGGCTGGTGGACGAAGCGGGGATCGACATCGTCCTGGTGGGGGACTCCGTGGGAAACGTCGTCCTGGGGTATGACTCGACCATTCCGGTGACCATGGTCGACATGATTCACCACACCCGGGCGGTGAGCCGGGGGGTGAAGCGGGCCCTGGTGGTCGGCGACATGCCGTTTCTTTCTTACAACGTGGACCGTGCGGAGACGGTTCGCAACGCCGGGCGCTTTTTACAGGAGGGCGGGGCGCAGGCCGTCAAGATCGAAGGCGGCCGTGAGGTCGCCGAAACGGTGCGGATTCTTGCCGGCACCGGAATTCCGGTGATGGGGCACATCGGGCTGACGCCGCAGTCGGTACACCAACTGGGCGGTTACCGGGTCCAGGGCCGGGACGCGGCGTCGGCCAAGCGGCTTTTGGAAGACGCCCGGATTTTGGACGAAGCCGGAGTGTTCGCCGTGGTGCTGGAGTGCGTGCCGGTGCCGCTGGCCCAAAGGATCACGGCGGCGGTGAACGTGCCGACCATCGGTATCGGTGCCGGCCCCCACTGCGACGGGCAGGTGCTGGTCACCCATGACCTGCTCGGGCTCTACGGCGGTTTCACCCCGCGTTTTGTGAAGCGTTACGCCGACCTGCACACGGAGATCAGCCGCGCGTTGCGGGAGTTCCGGGAAGAGGTGGATTCCGGCCGGTTCCCGGCGGAAGAGCACGGCTTCGCGATGCCGGAGGAAGAGTGGACGGAATGAGAAGAATTCAGGAGTCAGGAGTCAGAAGCCGGAAGGTGAATTCCGCGGCCGGTTCTCTGAATTCTGGATTCTATCTGGAGGAGTCAAAATGGCGGTACAGAAGAGTCCGGGGCAAGGTGCAGCAAGTCCCGGGGCGTTCCCGGACATGGATGCTTGTCCTCCCAATTCGATGAGCCTGGTCAGGGGGCAAGGTACAGCAAGTCCCGGGGCGTTTCCGGATTTGCGGGTCTGCGGGACTGTGGCGGAGATCCGGGCGGCGGTTGCGGACTTTCGCCGGTCCGGCGGGGTCGCGCTGGTGCCCACGATGGGTTACTTTCACGAGGGGCACCTTACGCTGATGCGCGAGGCGCGCCGCCGTTTCCCGCACGTGGTGGCGAGCATCTTCGTCAACCCCATCCAGTTCGGTCCGGGCGAGGATCTGGAGGCCTACCCGCGGGACTTGCCACGCGACCTGCGGCTGGCCGGGGAGGCGGGCGTGAAGTGCGTATTCGTCCCCGACACCGGCGAGATGTACCCTGATCAAGCGCGCACCTTCGTGCAGGTCGACGGTATCGACGGGGTCCTGTGCGGGCGCAGCCGGCCGGGGCACTTCCGGGGCGTGGCCACGGTGGTGGCGAAGCTCTTCAACATCGTCCGGCCGGACGCCGCCTTTTTCGGCTGGAAGGACGCCCAGCAGGTGCTGGTGGTCCGCCGTTTGGTGCGGGACTTGAACCTGGACCTGGAGATTGTTGCCGTGCCCACCGTACGCGAACCGGACGGCCTGGCCATGAGTTCCCGGAACTCCTACCTTTCCCCGGCTGAGCGCCGCGCGGCGACCGTGCTCTACCGGAGCCTGCTGGCGGCCCGGGAGGCCGTCCTGGCCGGCGAAGGCCTGCCCGCCGTGAGGGACCGGCTGGCCGCCGCGATCGCGGCCGAGCCGCGGGCCGGCTTGGAATACGCTGAAATCCTGGCGCTGCCCGGTCTGACCGCGCCCGGTCCCGACGACCGGGAGCTGCTCTTGGCCGTGGCGGCCCGCTTCGGGCGGGCACGCCTGATTGACAACGTGATGGTCCGGCTGCCGGGCGAACGGTCCGCGCAAAGAGTGGCGGCAAGTATCCAGAGGGAGGCCTGAAGATAATGCACCTGAAGATGCTCAAGTCTAAAATCCACCGGGCGAAAGTGACCGGGACGGACCTAGACTACGAGGGCAGCATCACGGTGGACGAGGAGCTGCTGGAAACGTCCGGAATCCTGGCCTTCGAACAGGTACAGGTGGCCAACCTCAGCAACGGCGTGCGGTTTGAGACGTACGTGCTCCCGGGTGTCCGGGGGTCGGGCGTGGTCAATTTGAACGGGGCGGCCGCCCGCTTGGCCGTGCCGGGAGACCTGGTGATCATCATGGCTTACGCCTGGTGTTCCGAAGACGAGGCCTTGGGGTGGGCGCCACGGGTGGTGCTGGTCGACGGCGAGAACAAGATCGCCAGGGTTTTGCCCGACTGAGGGGTTTGGGTCACTTGACATGACCGGGCCGGAGAAATAGCATGACGGTAACGACGCCGGGTAGTTCGAGGGGCGAGTTCCATCAGGTCCGCTTATAGAGCGGCAAGGGGTGGCACGGTGGAAATATCCGACGAATTAGTTGCTGAGATAAACGCGCTGCGCCGGATACGCAAGGCGATAATTCTCAGCCATTATTATCAGCGCCCCGAAGTCCAGGACATTGCCGACTTTGTGGGGGATTCGCTCCAGCTTTCCCGGACGGCCGCCGCTACCGAGGCCGAGGTGATCGTCTTTTGCGGCGTGCACTTCATGGCCGAGAGCGCGGCGATTCTTTCCCCGCACAAAACGGTGGTCCTGCCCGACCTGCGGGCGGGGTGTCCCATGGCCGACATGGCCGGGGTGGAGTCGTTGCGCAGCAAAAAGACGGAACTCGGTAACCCGGTGGTGGTTTCCTACGTCAACACCACGGCGGACGTCAAAGCCGAGAGCGACATCTGCTGCACTTCCGCCAACGTGGTGCGGGTGATCGCGTCCATTCCCCCGGACCGCCGGATTCTGTTCGTGCCCGACCGGAACCTGGGGGCTTGGGCCGCCCGGCAGGCCGGAAGGGAATTGGTGCTGTGGCCCGGGTTCTGCTGTGTGCACGACGATATCCTGCCGGAACACATCCAGCGGGCGAGGCGCAAGCATCCGGACGCCCTGGTGGTGGTGCACCCCGAGTGCCGTCCCGAAGTGATCGACCTCGCCGACAAAGTGGCGAGCACTTCCGGAATGGTGCAGTTCGTGCGGGATTCCAGTTTCAAAGAATTCATTGTCGGCACCGAGGAGGGCATCATCCACCGGATGACCAAGCTTTGCCCCGGCAAGAAGTTTTATCTGCCGTCCAGGGGCATGATATGCGACAGTATGAAGCTCACCACCCTGATCAAAGTCCGTGATGCCTTGAAAAGACTGGAACCCCGGGTCACCGTGCCGGAACAAATCCGAAACCGCGCGCTTCAGTCTCTGGAGCGGATGCTGGCCTTGTAGCCTTCCTCAATTACGTTTTCAGCGGATTGAAAGGAATGAGCCGGTCGTTAAGGGCCGGCGCCTCGCCTAGGACTTGGGTGAACAGGAGGCCGAGCGTGTGTACCTGGTTGATTTCGACACCCGGGCACTGCCGGTGGAAACGGTCGACTATCTCGTGATCGGGAGCGGCATCGCCGGTCTGTACACCGCCTATCTGCTGGCGCGGTCGGGGAGGCGCCCGGTCGTGCTGACCAAGAAGATGGTTGAAAACACGAGCACCGAACGGGCACAGGGGGGAATCGCGGCCGCCATCGGCGCTGGCGACTCCCCCTTTTTGCACCTGGAGGATACCCTGGAGGCCGGGGCGGGTCTGTGCGACCCCGAAGCCGTGGGCGTCCTGGTCACGGAAGGGCCGGAACGGGTGCGGGACCTGGTGGAGATGGGGACCTGTTTTCAGCGCACGGATAACGGTTTTGCCCTGGCCCGGGAAGGGGCACACCGCCAGCGCCGTATCCTCTACGCCGGCGGCGACGCCACCGGCGCCGAGATTCAGCGGTGTCTCTGCTTCCAGGCCGGCGAGTGCAGCATCCCCTTGCTGGAACACAATTTCGTCGTCGACCTGCTGGTGGAACACGGCCGCTGCTACGGCGCCCTGGTATTCAACGAGCCGGAAGGCCGGCTGAAGGTTTTTTACAGCCAGGCGGTGATCCTGGGGAGCGGCGGGGCCGGGCAGTTGTTCCGCCAGACCACCAACCCGCCGGTGGCTACCGGAGACGGCATCGCCGTCGCCTACCGGGCGGGGGCCGAAGTGACCGACCTCGAGTTCATCCAGTTCCACCCGACGATGCTGGCGGTACCGGAAGGTCCGCCGTTTTTGATTTCCGAAGCGGTACGCGGTGAAGGGGGTGTGCTGCGGAATGTGCGGGGCGAGCGGTTCATGCCCGGCTTCCACCCGGGCGCGGAGCTGGCCCCCCGGGACGTGGTGTCGCGGGTCATACTGAGCGAAATGCAGGCCACGGGCGCGGACCACGTTTTTCTGGACGTCACGCACCTTCCGGAGGACACCCTGCGGCTGCGCTTCCCGACGATCACCCACACTTTAGCCACGGTCGGCCTGGACATCAGCCGGGACTGGATTCCGGTGGCCCCGGCGGCGCATTATATCATGGGCGGGGTGCGGACCAACCTGCACGGGGAGACAGCGATCGAGGGCCTCTACGCCTGCGGTGAGGTGGCCTGCGCCGGCGTGCACGGGGCCAACCGGCTGGCGAGCAACTCCCTCCTGGACGGGCTGGTGTTCGGCGGCCGGATCGTGGAACGCATCCTGTCCCGGCCCGCGGTCCCGAAACCCAACCCGCACTTTGCCTATTCCGGGCGGCGCGAGGCGCGGCCGGTCGACTACCCGGCCCTGCGGGAAGAATTGCAGGCGCACATGAGCACCCATGTCGGCTTAAGCCGCGAAGCGGAGGGTCTTGAACGCACTCTCGAATTCTTCCGGCGTCACGAGTACCTGGAGCTTTGCCCGGCGCAGACTCCGGAGGCGATGGAAACCCGCAATCTGTTCCAGATCGGGGCGCTGGTCACCGAGGCGGCCGCGGCCAGGCGCGAATCTCGGGGCGGGCACTACCGCGCCGATTATCCGGAACCCAGAGAGTGCTGGCGCAAGCACATCATTTTAAAGAGGGCTTTGACACGTGAACGAGCTTGAACTGGATCTACTGATTCGCAAGGCCCTGGCGGAGGACATCGGTGCGGGGGACTGGACCACTACCGCCACCGTTGCCGCCGGAACCCGGGCCACCGGCGTGCTGCGCAGCCGGGAAGCCGGGGTGGTGGCCGGACTGGAGGTGGCCCGGCGGGTTTTCGGCGTGCTGGATCCCTCGGTGGAATTCCGGAACCGGGTTGCAGACGGGGAGCGGGTACAACGGGGCACGGTGCTGGCCGAGGTCAGCGGGGCGGCGCGCCCCATCCTCTCCGGTGAGCGGGTGGCGCTGAATTTCCTTTGCCGCCTGTCGGGAATCGCGACCCGGACCCGACGGCTCAGTGAGTTGGTCGAGGGCTATCCGGTCCGCCTGGTGGATACCCGCAAGACCACGCCCGGTCTGCGGATGCTTGAAAAATACGCCGTGCGGGTGGGCGGCGGGCACAACCACCGCTTTGCCCTTGACGACGGCGTGCTGATCAAAGACAACCACATCGCGGTCGCCGGCGGGATCACCGCCGCCGTGCGGTCCGCCCGGGCCGCCGCTCACCACCTGCTGAAGGTGGAAGTGGAAGTTGAGGATCTGGACGGGGTCCGGGAGGCGCTGGCCGCCGGGGCGGACGTGATTCTCCTCGACAATATGCCCCCGGCGCTGATCGAGGAAGCCGTGCGGCTCGTGGACGGGCGGGTCTTGCTGGAAGCGTCGGGAAACGTTGACGAGCAGAACATCCGGGAGATCGCCGCCACCGGAGTGGACCTTATTTCCCTCGGCCGCCTGACACACTCGGTCCCGGACCTGGACATCGGACTGGATCTCGAACGGCCGGGGAGCTTTAGCCCCCGGGGTAGGTGACCGAGACCACCCTCCCAAAAACTGTAATTAAATGGCAGACCGTTTTTAAAATAACGAAACACCCCGCCCTCGAGCGAAGTGCTCCAGACTGATCGCTGTTTATCAAAAGCCTAATATAATTCAACAGAAATGTCAAGCATAACCTTTTGCCGGTTACAATTGGAGCAGGGGGTGGGCTGGATGAAGTCTTCCGTGCTGGAATATCTGAGGACAAGCCCGCACTACGTCTCGGGGGAGGAAATCTCCCGGAAACTGACCATTTCGCGGACGGCGGTTTGGAAGCACATCCGGGCTCTCCGGGCGGAGGGATACCGGATTGAAGCCCGTTCACGCTTGGGTTACCGCTTGCTCGCCGAGCCCGACCTCGTGGCGCCGGAGGCGGTCCAACCCGGCCTGAAAACGGCTTTTTGCGGCCGCAATTACGTGTACCGTCCGACGCTTTCTTCCACCAACGATCACGCCAAGGAGTGGGCCCGGCGGGGGGCCCCCGAAGGGACCACGGTCGTCGCCGAGGAACAGTCCGGCGGCCGGGGCCGCCTGGGCCGGAATTGGGTCTCGCCCCGGGGCGGGCTCTGGTTCTCGGTCGTACTTCGTCCGCCCCTGCCGTCAGCGCGGGCCCCGGAGGCCGTGTTTGTGGCGGCGGTGGCCGGGGTGGACGCGCTGGCCGCTTATCCCGGCATCCAGGCCGGGCTGAAATGGCCGAACGACTTTGTCTGGCGCGGCCTGAAGCTCGGCGGGATCCTGACCGAGGTGACCGGCGAACTGGACCGGATCAACCACCTGGTGGTGGGCATGGGTCTGAACGTTAACCTGGATCAGCGGGACTTTCCACCCGAACTGCGGACCCGGGTCGTGACCGTCCGGGAGATCACTGGAGGAGACGTCTTGAGACCCGAGCTTTTGCGGGGGTTGCTGACCGCCATGGAACACTGGTATCTGGTCTGGCTGCAGCAGGGCTTCGCTCCCGTGCTCGCGGCTTGGAAAAGGCACAACGCCTGCCTGGGACGCCCGCTGCGGGTTACCACCCCGGAGGGCGAACTGCTGGGCCGCGCGGTGGACGTGGACGTTGACGGGGCTCTGTTGCTGGACACCGCCGGGGGAATCCGGCGGGTGATCACGGGCGAGTTACATATGGAGAGGGAAGGGTGGGCAACGTGAAAACGATCCTGGTGGTGGACGTGGGCAACACCAACATCGTCCTGGGCGTCTGGGCGGGAGAAAACCTGCTCGCCCACTGGCGTTTGAGCACCAAGCGGCACTGGACGGCCGACGAGTTCGGGATCCTGCTCAAGCAGTTGCTGTCCGACCGCGGCCTTGGGACGGCGGGCATCCAGGCCGCCGTGGTCTCGTCGGTCGTTCCGCCCCTGAACACCACCGTCGACCAGGCTTGCCGGCAGTACTTCGGAGGCCCCCCGCTCCTGGTCGGCCCCGGGGTGAAGACCGGGATGCCCATCCGGTACGAAAACCCGCGGGAGGTGGGCGCAGACCGGATCGTGAACGCGATCGCGGCGCAGGAACGCTACGGCCGGCCGCTGATCCTGGTCGACTTCGGCACGGCCACCACTTTCTGCGCGATTTCCGTCCGCGGCGAATACCTGGGGGGAATCATCACCCCCGGAATCAGCATCTCGTGCGAGGCGCTGTTCGAGCGGGCGGCCAAGCTGCCCCGGGTGGAACTGGTGCGCCCGCCGGCCATCATCGGGCGGAACACCGTGCAAAGCATCCAGTCCGGGATTATTTACGGCTACGCCGGATTGGTCGACGCGCTCGTGCGCCGGATGCGCACGGAAATGGAGGGCACCCCCCGGGTGGTGGCCACCGGCGGGCTGGCGGAACTGATCGCGCGGGAGACCGAGACGGTGGAGGTCGTCGACCCGTTGCTGACGCTTTTGGGGCTGCGCCTGGTATACGAGCGCAACCTGACCACGCCAGAAGGACTGAAACAGTGACCTTCAAAATCGGTGCCGTCACCCTGCCGAACCGGGTCGTGTCGGCCCCCATGGCCGGGATCACCGACCGCGCTTTCCGGGATCTGGCCCGGGAGATGGGCTGCGGCCTCACCTGGACCGAAATGATCTCGGCGCAGGCCCTGATGCACGGAAACCGCCGGAGCGCTGAGTTTTTGGCCGTATCCGGGGAGCACCCGCTCGCCGTCCAGATTTTTGGTTCCGGCCCGGGCGTCCTGGCTCACGCTGCCCGGCTGGCGGCCGAAGCCGGGGCCGATATCGTCGATCTCAACATGGGCTGCCCTACGCCGAAGGTCGTCCGCGGCGGCGAAGGGGCGGCCCTTATGCGTGACCCGGAAAGGGCCGGGCGGATTGTGGCGGCGGTGGCGGCGGCCGTACCCGTGCCGGTGACCGTGAAGATGCGCAAGGGATGGGGTGAGGGTTATCCCGGCGCCGTAGAGCTGGCGCGGGTGGCGGCGCAGGCCGGTGCGGCCGCGGTCACGGTGCACGGGCGCCTCCGTTTCGAGTTCTTCGGCGGCCAGGCGGACTGGGGTGTGATCGGGGCGGTCAAACAGGCGGTGGACATACCTGTGATCGGCAACGGGGACGTAAAAAGCGGTCCGGACGCGGCGCGGATGCTGGCCGAGACCGGGTGCGACGCCGTAATGATCGGCCGGGCGGCGCGGGGCAACCCCTGGGTTTTCAAGCAGGTGCGCGAATACCTGGAGACCGGCCGGGAACCCCCGCCGCCGACTCCGGAGGAACGGGTGGCCATGGCCCTGCGCCACTTCGAGCTGCTGATTCGGTACAAGGGCGAGGACAAGGCCGTCCGGGAGATGCGCAAGCACGCCGCTTGGTACACGCGGGGTTTGCGCGCCTCGGCCCGGCTGCGGGAACGGCTGCACACCGCGGACACGGCCGCCTCCTTGCGCCGTCTCATCACGAGCCTTAACGACCGGGGTCTTTAGTTACCTACAGTGGCGCGGGCGAGTTTCGGCGCGAAGTGCTTCTTGCCAAAAAACCGGAGAGGTTGCTAAAATGGGTTATTGGTGCGAGGAGGTTTGACCACTTGGACCGGTTTGCCTTCGTTATCCATCCCCTCAGCGTAAGCGACGTATCACGAAAATTCAAGTTCGCCCGCCGGTTTCCGGACAACTGGGTAGAGGCCGCCCTGCGGCTTTTGCCCCCGGTGAAGACGGCCGAGATTACGGGGGTCCGCTCGGGGTACAACGAGGTTGCCGGCTGGTTCGTCTCCTGCCCGCTGACGACGCGGCAGATAATGAGCCTTGATCCCGGGTATGTGCTGCGGAAGGTCATTGAAGCCGGAAAGAAGGCCGAGAAACTCGGGGCCAAGATCCTGGGGCTGGGGGCCTTCACCAAGGTGGTGGGGGACGCCGGCATATCGGTGGCCAAGGCCCTGGACATTCCCGTAACCACCGGCAACAGCTACACCATCGCCACCGCCATTCAGGGCACCCGGGAGGCGGCGCGGCTGATGGGTCACGACTTGGCCGAGGCCGAGGTTGCGGTCGTGGGGGCCGCGGGGGCCATTGGTTCCGTGTGTGCCCGGATCCTGGCCCGGGAGGCGAAACGCATGACCCTGGTGGGCCGCAACCAGCAGAAGCTGGAGTTGGTGGCCGATTCGATCATGAGCGACTGCGGGTTGGCGGCCCGGATCACGCCCGACCTGACGGGGGCGCTCCGCAGTGCCGACGTCGTCATCACCGTCACCAGCGCGGTCGACACGATCATCGAGCCCGAGCACTTGAAGCCGGGCGCGGTCGTCTGCGACGTCGCCCGCCCGCGGGATGTTTCCCGGCGCGTGGTTGAGTTGCGGGACGACGTGCTGGTGATCGAGGGCGGCGTGGTCGAGGTCCCGGGGCCGGTGGACTTTCAACTCGATTTCGGTTTTCCGCCCCGGATGGCCTACGCCTGCATGGCCGAGACGATGATCCTGGCCCTGGAGGGGCGTTTTGAAAACTTCACCCTGGGCCGGGAGCTGACGGTCCGGCAGGTGGAGGAAATCGCCGCCCTGGCCGAAAAACACGGCTTCAGAACGGCCGGGTTTCGCAGCTTTGAGCGGGCCGTCTCCAAGGATGAAATCGCCCGGATTGCGGAGAATGCCCAAAGACGGCTTGACAAGGGAGAACACGCTCATTATAATTGACCAAAGTCTTGACGAGGCTCAAAGGCACTGCCGGCCTGAATCTTGCAGTGCCTCAAACTTTGTCCGGTTGAATAAAGGGTTCCGGGGAGATATATAAATGGTTGTTAGCACACTAGGGTCTTTACCCCCGTGACAGCGTCGTGTAGATCTAAGGCCAATATTAAGGAGTAGAGGAACGTGTCGGTAGAAAAGAAAGACATGATTCTGACGGTTGCGGGCTTGCGCAAACTGGAGGGGGAGCTGGAGCACCTCAAAATGGTGAAGCGCCGGGAAGTGGCCGAGCGGATCAAACAGGCCATTGAGTTCGGCGACATCACCGACAGCTCGGAGTACGAGGACGCCAAGAACGAACAAGCTTTTATCGAAGGCCGGATCATCACGTTGGAGAAAGCCTTGCGCATCGCCAAGGTCATCGACGCCGAGGACGTGGGCACCGAAGAGGTTGGCATCGGTTCCACGGTACGCTTGAAGGACTTAAACGGCGGAGACGAGCTGCAGTACACCATCGTCGGCTCGATGGAGTCCGATCCCCGGGCGAACAAGATTTCCGACGAGTCACCGGTGGGCCGGGCCATGCTCGGCCAGCGGGTGGGCAACATCGTTGAAATCCTGGTGCCGGCCGGGACGTTGAAATACCAAATCATCGGCATTATGCGTTCGGAGCTTTAGCAGGCGCTTTTCAGGGGGACGGTCAATGAGCGGCCACGACCAGGAGTTGCACGAACTGTTGCGGGTGCGGCGCGAGAAGCTATACCAACTGCAGGCCCAGGGAGTGCCGGCCTACGGCGGACGCTATGAACGCACCCACTCGGCGGCGGCGGTCGTGGAGGACCATGAGCGGCTCGAGGGGCGGGAGCTGAGTCTGGCGGGGCGCCTGATAGCCAAGCGGGGCCACGGCAAAGCCGCCTTCGGGGATCTTCAGGACGGGTCCGGCAAGGTACAGGCCTACTTCCGGCTGAACGAACTGGGCCCCGAAAAATACGAGCTTTTCAAGGCCCTGGACATCGGGGACTTCATCGGCGTCCGGGGCACGGTCTTCAAGACGCGCACCGGCGAAGTGACCGTGGCCGTTTTCGATTTCGTCTTGCTGGCCAAGTCGCTGCGGCCCCTGCCCGAGAAGTGGCACGGTCTTAAAGACGTCGAACTCCGGTACCGGCAGCGCTACCTCGACCTGGTCATCAACCCCGGGAGCCGGGAAGTGTTTATCACCCGGAGCCGGATCATCGCGGCGATACGCCGCTACCTGGACGAAAACGGCTTTCTCGAGGTGGAAACGCCGATGATGCAGAACCTAGCCGGCGGTGCGGTCGCCCGCCCGTTCAAGACCTATCACAACGCCCTGGGCCTTTCCTTGTTCCTGCGGATCGCGCCCGAACTCTACCTCAAGCGCCTGTTGGTCGGCGGGTTCGACAAGGTGTACGAAATCAACCGCAACTTCCGGAATGAAGGGATCTCCACCCGGCACAACCCCGAGTTCACCATGCTCGAAATCTACGAGGCGTACGCGGACTACCACGACATGATGGGCCTGACGGAACGCCTGATCGAAAGCGTCATCGAGCAGGTCTTCACGGAACGCGTTTTCCCCTACGGTGAACAGCAGCTTGACTTCACCGTTCCCTGGCCACGGTATTCCATGCTGGAGGCGGTTAAGGAGAAGACCGGCTTGGATTTTGAAGCCCTCTCTTCGGAAGAGGCCGCCGCCGCAGCCCGGGGCGCCGGCCTGGAGTTCGACGCCGAGCCGACCTGGGCCGAGGCCGTCAACGCCGTGTTTGAGGACCAGGTGCAGCCGCAATTGGTGCGGCCCACCTTCATCTATGACTATCCGCTGGAACTGTCGCCGCTGGCCAAGCGGCGGGAGGACGCGCCGCACCTGGTCTACCGCTTTGAACTTTTCATCGCCGGGCGCGAAATCGCCAACGCCTTCTCCGAGCTGAACGACCCGGTGGACCAGCGTGAGCGGTTCCAAGCCCAGCTGGAAAAGCGCAGGCGCGGCGATGAAGAGGCCCACGTGTTCGACGAGGACTTCATCACCGCTCTTGAGTACGGAATGCCCCCGGCCGGCGGGCTCGGCATCGGGATCGACCGCCTGATAATGCTCCTGACCAATTCGCCGTCCATCAGGGACGTTATCCTCTTCCCTCTTTTAAGACCGCGCGAAGACTGACTTATATTGGCTGAATGTACCGAGCCGGTCTTGACATCGCCGTGGCCGTATGTTAAATTTATAAGTACGAGGACGGCGCAGGCAAAAAATACTAGCCAAAAATGGTTGACTAACAGGCGGTCCGGTGTTACACTGAGATTTGTGCGCTGCGGAAGCGGCGCTTTACTAACTAAGATGGTCTTTGAAAACTGAACAGTGGTGAATTAGGTAAGGTTTTGAGCTATTTATGGAGAGTTTGATCCTGGCTCAGGACGAACGCTGGCGGCGTGCCTAACACATGCAAGTCGTGCGGGAGTAGAAGTCAGATGACCTCTGACTTCTATTCCAGCGGCGGACGGGTGAGTAATGCGTGAACAATCTGCCGTCAAGACTGGGACAACACCGGGAAACTGGTGCTAATACCGGATAGTTTCCACCGGCGGCATCGTTGGTGGAGGAAAGTCGGCCTCTTTGCAATGCCGGCGCTTGGTGATGAGTTCACGTCCCATTAGCTTGTTGGGGGGGGTAACGGCCCACCAAGGCGACGATGGGTAGCCGGCCTGAGAGGGTGGCCGGCCACACTGGGACTGAGACACGGCCCAGACTCCTACGGGAGGCAGCAGTGGGGAATCTTCCGCAATGGGCG
>JBFLXL010000010.1 GCA_040757205.1 Bacillota bacterium | reverse complement strand
TGGCAAGGACCCGCTCCATGATGTCCAGTCTCCTGGCTTCCTTGGGTTTCAAGAAAACGTCTCCCTTCTTCATGAGTGACATTTTCTCAGACCGCTTACGGGGTGACAATATCACAGGCCAACAACAGCCGGCATCTGTAAGCCTTGACGGAGGCGTTCCTGATCCACTATAATTAAGAGCATACTCTTGGGAGGGTAACCGGTAATTGCCGGACCGCTCCAAATTTGACAATTGAATACGGCAATCATTCTGGGTGCCCTGCAGACCTTCGGGTTTGGCTGGGGAGAATAGGGAAACCGGTGTGAATCCGGTACGGACCCGCCGCTGTGACCGGGAACGAAAGTCACGACGAACCACTGGTGGAAAAACCGCCGGGAAGGAGTGACTAGTAGGATGATCCGGGAGTCAGAAGACCTGCCCAGAGTTGGAATCAGCACCTGCCTCGCGGAACAAAGGAGGTGTCGACGGTATGCGCGGATTGAATACGTAATCCCCGGCTCGTTATCTAACGGCCGGGGGTCTTGTTTTAACGGACTTCAATTTCATAGGCGGACCCCCTGTCGCCTTTGACGGATGACACCATTAGATGATGAAAATGTCAACTTGAAGGCTATTTTCAGGGGTGGGCCAAAGGAGGTTATCCAATCCGTGCACATTACGGAAGGTATGCTGCCGGTAGGCCACGCGGCCGGCTGGACCGTCGTATCGGCGCCATTTGTAGCTTACGGTCTGTACTCCATAGCCCGGAAAGTACGCCTCAACCCGGAGGTCAAGATGCTTCTGGGCCTGGCAGGGGCCTTCACCTTTGTCTTGTCCGCGCTCAAGATTCCCTCTGTCACCGGCTCCAGTTCCCATCCTACGGGGACCGGTCTGGGGGCGGTTCTCTTCGGTCCATCCGCCATGACCGTCTTGGGCTCCGTGGTTCTTTTGTTGCAAGCGCTGCTGCTGGCCCACGGGGGGATCACCACGCTCGGCGCCAACGTCTTTGCCATGGCCGTAGTCGGTCCTTTTGCCGCTTATGCTTGTTTTCGTGTCTGCCGGTTGTTACGACTGCCCTTTGCGGTATCTATATTTACCGCCGCTGCCGGAGGCGACTTAATGACTTATCTAACGACGTCATTCCAGCTGGCCCTGGCCTTTTCGGATCCGATCGGCGGCTTGGCCACGTCCTTCGCCAAGTTTGGGGCGGTTTTTGCCGTGACCCAGATTCCACTGGCCATCAGCTCGGGTCTGCTTACGGTGGTTGTGTTTAACGGTCTTCGGAAATACAGTCGCCAAGAGCTGGAAGTCTTATCGGTGTTCCCTGGAGGTGGAAGGCTTGAAGATCCGGTACGATAACCTCTGGCTATTGCTCGGGAGTGTCCTTTTGGCCGTTCTGCCCCTTTTCCTGGTGTCCGGCTCAGGCGGTCCGGAGGGCGAGCTGTTCGTGGGGGCCGATAGCCAAGCCGAAGAACTGATTATGGATATCCGGCCCGATTATGAGCCTTGGGCCGAACCTTTGTGGACCCCGCCGTCGGGCGAAATAGAGAGCCTGCTGTTTGCCCTGCAGGCCGCACTGGGTGCGGGCTTCATCGGTTACTACTTTGGACGGAAAAGGGGTAAACCCGTTGGTTGACCGGATCGCCTATGCCAGTCCGCTGGCCGCACGGCACCCGGCCGAAAAGGGTCTGGTGGTGGTCCTGGCGCTGGCGGCCTGTCTGGCGGCGCGGACCTGGTGGGTACCGTCGCTGGTCTTCGGGTTGATGGCGGTCTTGACTGTAGCCGCGGGGCGGATATCCTGGTCCGTCTACGGTCGGATTCTCCTGGTCTCTGCGGTGTTTCTCGCGTGGGGGCTGCCGGCCGTAGCCCTCTCTGTGACCGGCGCTCCCTCACCGGAAGGGTATTGGTTTGAGGTTTGCGGATTGCATCTTGGTTTCACTGAGGCCGGATTAATGGTTGCCCGTGATATTCTCGTGCGGACTCTGGGTACGGTTTCGTGCTTGTTATTTCTAGCCTTGTCCACACCCTTGCCGGATATCATCGGGCTGTTGCGGCGTTGCTGGGTGCCGGCGCTCTTCCTGGAACTCCTGACCCTGGTATACCGTTTCGTCTTTGTGCTATTGGAAACGGCTCTGGAAATGCGGCGGGCTCAGGCCCTGCGCCTCGGATACACCGGACTGGGAACAAGCTACCGGGCATGGGGCGGCTTGCTGGCCAACCTCCTGGTGCGCGCGCACCATCGGTCCCAGGTGCTCTTCGTGGCCCTCTCCCTGCGGGGGTATGATGGCGGTCTCGACATGCTTGAGACGCCGCGCCGGCTGTCTCCCGGAGGCGTGGTGCTGGCAGGAGCTTTAGGGGGGAGTCTGTTATTCCTGGCGATGACCGTTTGAAGGGCCGGCTCGCAAAGGCCCTGCCGAGTTGTTGTGCTCAAGCGGATAAGTACTTGTCGGGTGTTTGAAGGAGCGAGGGCATCGTTGAACGACACCGTGTTTGAGTTACGGGAACTGCATTACTCCTATGGCGACGGAACGACGGGGCTTCGGGGGATAACCGCGTCCCTGCGGCGGGGCCGGTCGATTGCCGTACTGGGTGCTAACGGAGCCGGAAAAACCACTCTTTTCATGCATCTGGTCGGCGTGCACCGGCCAACCGCCGGCACGGTGACCTTCCAAGACCGTCCCTTGTCCTACGACCATCGGGCGCTGAAAGCCCTGCGGCGTGAGGTGGGGATGGTCTTTCAGGACCCCGACGCCCAGCTGTTTTCGGCCGGTGTCTATCAGGACGTCTCTTTCGGCCCCTTAAACCTCGGCCTGCCTGAAAAAGAGGTGCGCAGACGCGTGGACCGGGTACTGGCGGCGGTGGGCCTGACCGAGTTTGCCGGCCGTCCCACCCACGCCCTGTCTCACGGTGAGAAAAAACGGGTGGCCTTGGCCGGGGTGCTGGCGATGGAACCGAAGGTCCTGGTCTGTGACGAACCGACGGCCGGGTTGGACCCCCAGGGGGCGACGCAAATGGCCGGCCTGTTGCGCCAACTGCGCGACGACGGCACCACGGTGATCTTCTCCACCCATGACGTAGATCTGGCCTGGACCCTGGCCGATTGGTGCCTGATATTGACCGGGGGACGGCTGGTCGGGGAGGGCCCGCCACCTGCTGTTTTCCGAGACAACCGACTGGTGAACTCAGCCGGTCTGGCCCGGCCGTGGGTGCTGGACGTCTTTACGGAAGTCTGTTGCCGTGGTCTGGCCGTGGAGGGTATGCCCCCGCTTACCCGGGATGAACTTGTGGATGCCTTGGAGCGGAGTTTCCGGTGCCGGAACGGCCGCGGGAGCGCCCTTGAGGCCGGCGGGGAGGCCGAAGAGGCGACACCAGCCGGTACGGCTCCTCGCCCGGCGGTTAGACCGGGATGTACTTGCGCTGGCAGGGATGTTGGTGAGGCAACATCGGCCGGTGCGCCTCCCCGGGTAAAAGCCCTGTACCCTTCACCGACGACCGACCACCGACCACCGACCACCGACGACCGACCACCGATCACCAATACTGCCGGTGCGCCTTCCCGGATCTATGCCCTGTACCGGCGGCCGATGCGGGGCGACGAAATCGAGGCCGAGTCCTTTCGCCGGATTGAGGCTCAAGTGCCGGAACACACCTTGCGGGCGGAAGAGTGGGCCGTGGTGCGACGACTGATCCACGCCACAGCCGACTTTGGGCTGGTGAACAGCGTGCGTTTCAGTCGGGGCGCCGTTGAAACGGGGATTAAGGCTCTGCAGCGGGGCGCACCCATTTACGCGGACGCGAATATGATTCGTGCCGGACTCTCCATGTCTTGGTTGCGCCGCATCTGTGCCGGTTATAGCCCAGGCGACATCCGCTGCCTGGTGGCCGACGGAAACGCGGCGGAGCAAGCACGCGCGGCGGGGCTGCCCCGCTCCCTGTTTGCGGTGCGGCAGGCCCGCCCGTTCCTGGACGGGGGGATCGCTCTGATCGGCAACTCCCCGGTAGCTCTGTTAGAGTTGAACCGGATGATCCGTGAGGGCGAGGTGCGCCCGGCTTTGGTCGTAGGAATGCCGGTAGGATTTGTGCACGTGGAGGAGAGCAAAGAGGAACTCATGGAACTGGACGTGCCTTGGATTTGTGTGGCGGGCCGGCGCGGGGGGAGCAGCCTGGCGGTGGCGGCCTTGCACGCCTTGGCCGTCCTTGGTGCCGAAAAGGCCCAATCTGGATGACTTTAGACAACCATGCCGCGCGCGGCGCCAGCAGAAGGATGAAAATACCCCTCACCCTGACCCTCTCCCAGAGGGAGAGGGGATTTTCAGGGCAGACACCGCCGTTGGTCAAGGTGCTCCACGACCGGTATAAGGTGTCTCCCAGAGGGAGAGGGGATTTTCGGAGTGGACACTGCGGCCTGCGGCGCCATTCGGAAGGATTTAAACAGCAAGAGGCTATTTACAGGGTAGTTGCTCACGACGATTCCTCGTCGCTCATGCGGATGAAATATTACCCAAGATCCTATTTCGGGGGAGTAGGGTCTTCCCCGACGAAGGAGTAATGTTGATGCTGGCGATCGTCTTACTGGGTCACGGCAGCCGTGTGGCGGGAGCAGCCAGGGAAATGGACGAGCTGGCCGTGCGATTGCGTGAGATCACCGGGGTATCCCTGGTCAAAGTTTGTTTCCTGTCCCGGCTGGGGCCGCACCTGCCCGAGACTCTGGAGGCCTGTGTGGCGGAGGGTGCCACCAAGATAGTGGTGATTCCCTATTTTCTGCACTCCGGATTACACATCCTGGTGGATATCCCGGAGGTACTGCAAAGACTGGCGGCCGATCATCCCCGGACGCGGATCGTCTACGGAAAGCACCTCGGCTACGATGGCGTACTGGCCGAGATCCTGGCGCGACGCGTGGAGGAATCCTTGGGTTTCCCGGACGTTCGGGAGATCGAGGTGCCGGACCGGGCGAACTACCCGGTTCCGCCCGGCCAGGGGGAATTTGTGGAAGTGATCCCGGAAGAACTGTAGGGGTGGTGTTAGGGTGGCCAAGGAGACATTAAAACCGGTTGCCCCGTTGAAGGCGCAGCTCTTGCGACGCGGTCACACCACCGGGACCTGTGCTGCTGCAGCGGCCAGGGGGGCGGCCCTCTGGCTCGTGCACGGGCGTTGCCCGGATCAGGTTACCATCCGGCTTCCGGCTGGAGATGAGGTTGTCCTGCCGGTGCAGGGATTCTGCCGGAGGGAGGTGGCGGCTCGCTGCTATGTAGTCAAAGACGCGGGGGATGACCCGGACGTAACCGACGGTGCGGCCATCCACGCCTGCGTGGAATACACGGCCACTTCGGGGGTCAGCCTGGATGGGGGCGACGGTGTGGGCCGGGTTACTCTGCCGGGCTTGGCGATACCGGTGGGGGAGGCGGCAATCAACCCCGTGCCGCGGACAATGATCTCTGCGGCGCTGGCCGACTTGGTCCCCGAAGGGGCGGGTTGGAAGGTTACGATTTCGGTACCGCGCGGGGCGGAACTGGCCCGCCGCACTTTCAACGGGCGGTTGGGCATTGCCGGCGGGATCTCCATACTGGGGACCACCGGTTATGTCGAACCTCGCAGCCTGGAGGCGTTGCGCCGTTCCTTGCCGCCGCTCCTGGATATCGTCCGGGCGGCCGGTTACCGAACGGTGTGCCTGGTGCCGGGCAATATCGGGCACCGCGCGGCGCGCCGTTTGCAGCCGCCGCCCGCTGAGGCCCAGATAGTGGAGATTGGCGACTTTCTTGGGTTTATGCTGGACGAGGTGCACGCACGCCGTTTTGCCATGGTCAGCCTGGTGGGCCACGCGGGGAAGCTGGCCAAGGTTTTAAACGGGCATTGGCAGACACACAGCACCTATGCGCCGGCGGCGAACGCTGTCGTGGTAGAACTTTTTGCAGATTTCGGCCTGTCCGGGGCTTTTGTGCAGGAATTAAAGACGCTCCCGACCGTGGAGGCCGTTCAGCGGGCCGTTATCCGGAGCGGCCACGCCCATCTGCCCGTGATGCTGGCCGGGCGGATCAGGCAACTGGTGCGGGAGCGCCTGAAAGGGGAAGTGGAGGTGTCGGTTCATCTCTGTGACCTGGACGGAAATATCGTTGGTGAGGCCCGATGATTCCGGTGCGCGGAAAGCTGACCATCGTGGGCTGCGGGCCGGGCGGGCAAGAATACCTGACCGCGCAGACGGACCTGGCCGTTCAAGAGGCGGAGTTCTTGTGCGGTCCCCGGTTTCTGCTTGACCTCTTCCCGGGGGCGAAAGCAGAACGGGTGGTGGCGGGAGCCGACGCCTTGCAGGTGGTCGAGCTGATCAGCCCCAAGCTTGACACCCACAAAGTGGTGCTGCTGGTCACCGGAGATCCGGGGCTCCATAGCTTGGCCCGGCCGGTGACCCATCTGCTGGGGCGGGAGAGAGTCCAAATCGTGCCGGGAATCAGCGCGGTGCAGGTGGCGTTCGCCCGGCTGGCCGTGCCCTGGGAAAAGGCCCGTATCTTCAGCCTGCACGGACTCCCCGCGGAAAGCGTCCCGGCTGTCTTGCAGCAGTTCAGTGTTGCCCCCCTGGCGGCACTGCTTTGTTCGCCCACCTGGACGCCCCGGAGAGTGCTGGAGCAGATTGCCGGCAGCGCCGGCTGCCGGACCGTACACGTGCTCTCTGACCTCGGGCGTCCCACCGAATACCGGAGCAGCGGCCGGGTGGCCGATCTGGTGCCCCGGGTGCCGGGGGGGCGGGGCTTAAGTCTGGTGATACTGACGGAGGAGAACTCACGCGCAATGAACGACGGACAAGGTGTGTTCTGGGGCCTCGGACTTGGTCCGGGTGATCCGGAATTGGTTACGCTCAAAGCCCGGCGCCTGATTCAGGAGGCGGACTGCATCGTAGTGCCCAAATCCAGCGTTGCGGGGGAGAGCCTGGCCCTTGAGATCGCGCGACCGTTCGTGGGAGATAAGCCGGTACTCCGGTTCGAATTTCCCATGCGCCGCAACGAAAGAGAGCTGGCGCCGTACTGGACGGCGGCCGCCAAGGAGATCGCGGCCCGGGTGGAGCGCGGGGAGCGGGTGGTTTTCCTGACCCTGGGGGATTGCCTGACCTACAGCACTTACTGCTACGTGCTGCAAGAACTCCGAAAGCTCTTACCCGACTCCCAGATCCGCTCGGTGCCGGGGGTGACCAGTTTCGCGGCCGCCGCGGCGGCGACCAACTTTTCCCTGGGGGAGAGGGACGAACGGATCGCGGTTGTTCCGGTGCCGCGCGGAGATCTGGATCCGGTACGGCGGGCACTGGAAGAGTTCGACACGGTGGTGTTGATGAAAGTGGCCAAGCGACTCCCGGCGGTGGTGCGCTTACTGCGGGAGATGGGGCTGGACGGGCGGGCCGTTTTCGCCAGCCACGTGTCCCAGGGCGGCGAGTTCATCACCCGGGACCTGACGTCGCTGCTCGACAGCGACAGGGGTTACCTGTCGGTGATCCTGGTGCGCGGCCGCCCGGGTGAGAGCCGATGACCGTATATTTCATCGGCGCCGGGCCGGGTGATCCGGAACTGATTACGGTAAAGGGCCGGCGGCTTCTGGAACGCTGCCCGGTGGTGATTTACGCGGGCAGCCTGGTGAACCCGGAAGTGCTGCGCTGGGCGAAACCTTCCGCGGTCAGGCACGATTCCAGTGAGCTGGACCTGGAGACGCAGTTGTTCCTGATGGCCGATGCCGCCAAGGCCGGGCGGGATGTGGCGCGGCTGCATACCGGCGACCCTTCGCTTTACGGGGCGATCGCCGAGCAGATTCGCGGGCTCCGGCGCCTCGGGATTTCCTGCGAAGTGGTCCCGGGAGTGAGTTCCTGCTTCGCGGCGGCGGCGGCATTAGGTCTGGAGTACTCCCTGCCCGGAGGAACACAAACGCTCATTCTTACCCGGCGGTCGGGCCGTACCCCCGTTCCGGAAAGCGAGAGCCTGCCGCGGCTGGCGGAGGCTAGGGCGGCGATGGTCCTCTACTTGAGCGTGGGCGACGCGGAAAGAGTGGAGGCGGAATTGCTCCCCGCTTACGGACCGGATTGCCCGGTGGCGGTGGTCTACCGCGCGTCCTGGCCGGACCAGAAGATCCTTCGTTGCCGGCTGTCCGAGCTGGCCGCCACCGTACACAAAGCCGGCCTGAGGCGCCAAGCCCTGATCCTGGTAGGGTCCTTCCTCGACCAAGCCGGCCGGGAGAGCTACCTCTATTCCAAGGAGCGGGTGCGTAATGACCGGTAACCCGCCGTTGGCCGTGGTAGTGATCAACGCGGGCGGGCGCGCGGTCGGGGCGGCTGTGGCCGGAAACCTTTCGGCGACGCTGTACCTTCCGGCGCGGATCGGCAACCGGGGACTACCGTCCAGCGGCACTCGACAGGTTGTTTACACCGAGCCGCCCGGTGAACTGGTTGCCCACCTGTTTCGGACCGGACGGGGCCTGGTCCTGGTGATGGCGGTGGGAATCGCCGTCCGTTTGCTTTCCGGCCTGCCGGCGGATAAGCGCGTTGATCCCCCGGTGGTCGCCCTGGACACCGCGGCCCGTTATGCGGTCAGCCTGCTCTCCGGACACAAGGGCGGCGCCAATGCCTTGGCCTACCGCGTGGCGGCAGTGGTCGGCGCTCTGCCGGTGGTGACCACCGGCAGTGAGGGGCGCCGGACCTTGGCCGTCGGGCTGGGCTGCCGCCGGGGTGTTGAAGCCGCGCGGGTAATGGAAGCGGTCGAAAGGGGACTGGCTGCCGCCGGTCGGGACAAGGAGTCGCTCCGGGTGGCGGCCACGGCCGATTTTAAGACGCAGGAACCCGGAATACACGCGGTTTGTGCAAAGCTGGGGATCGGACTCCGGGTCTTTCACCGGGAGATCATCCGGAGTGTCGACCGTCTGTTCGGTGAAAGCCGGTGTGCGCGTAAACACTTTGATGTCGGAGGAGTGGCGGAACCATGTGCCTTTCTGGCGGCCCACAACGGGCGGATCATCCTGCCCCGCCTGGTGGTGGACGGGGTGACGGTGGCCCTGGCCGAGGATCGCTTGTGGTCGCCGGAATCGGGCCGGGTGACGCGGTACACCTGACACCGGCCGTCCGGGCGGCGCTGGCGGAGGCGGATGTGGTGGCCGGGTACGACCTATACCTGAATTTGGTCCGTGACCGGCTGGCCGGTAAACAATTGATTGCCGGCGGGATGCGGCGCGAGGTAGAGCGGGTGCGGGCTGCAGTTGCGGCGGCGGAGGAGGGGCGGCGGGTCTGTGTGGTGTCCAGCGGGGATGCCGGTATTTACGGACTTGCCGGACTGGTGCTGGAGGAGTTGGCCCGTCGCGACCTGGTCCTGAATTTCCGGGTGGTGCCGGGGGTAACCGCCTCTCTGGCCGCAGCCGCGCTCCTGGGAGCTCCCCTGGCCCACGACCACGCCGTGATCTCCCTGTCCGACCTGCTCACGCCGCTTGAGGCGATTGAACGCCGGGTACGGGCGGCGGCCGAAGCCGACTTCGTACTGGCCCTCTACAACGTTCGTTCCCGGACGCGGACGGCGCCTTTCGAGGCGGCGCTCAGGATTCTGCGGGCAACCCGCCCGCCCGGAACACCGGTGGGGATTGTACGCAATGCCTTCCGCGACGGGCAGGAACGGCGCATCACCATGCTTGATGAACTTACGCTGGATGACGCCGACATGCGCACCCTGCTGGTGGTGGGCTCCAGCCAAACCTTTGTCTGGCGCGGATACATGATTACCCGGCGCGGCTACTGTTTGGGAGGTGGGAGGTGAGAAGTGGGAGGTGAGAAATGAGATGCTGGATGAAAGAAGTAAGCGGAAACGACATTCCCCCCGGCTGCTTATTGCCGCGCCGTCCAGCGGCCAGGGTAAGACCACGGTTACGCTCGGGCTGCTGCGCGCGCTCTCCAGGCATGGCCTGACGGTACAGCCCTTCAAGATCGGGCCCGATTACATCGACCCCGGACACCACACCCGGGCGGCCGGGCGGGCTTCCCGCAACCTGGACGGCTGGCTGATCGGATCTGCGGCCTCGCAGGAGCTTTTCCAGCGGGCCGCAGCGGGTGCGGATATCTCCATAGTGGAAGGCGTGATGGGCCTTTTTGACGGATTGGGCGACGGTTCCTCCCGCGCTTCCAGTGCGGAGATGGCCCGTCTGCTGGCGCTTCCGGTGATCCTGGTGGTGGACGTTGCCGCTCAGGGTGCGAGCGCAGCCGCGACGGTGCTTGGTTTTCAAAGCTTTGACCCCGCGGTGCGGATCGCGGGGGTCATTCTGAACCGGGTCGGTTCCGAACGGCATGCCTCGCTGGTTGAGCAGGCCATCGCCAAGCACTGCGGTGTGCCGGTGCTGGGGGCGCTCCCCCGGAATGAGGAGCTGGTAATCCCGGAACGGCACCTGGGGCTTCATACGGTCGCCGAGCAGCCTTGGGAACCGGTCTATGACCGGCTGGCCGGAAGTGTTGAGCAAAACGTCCGTCTGGATTTGCTCCGGCTGCTGGCCGCGGAGGCTCCGCCGTTGCCCGAGGCCGAGTTCCGGCTCTTTACTGCCCTACCGGACCGTACGGTCTGCCGGGTCGGGGTGGCCCTGGATGAGGCTTTCAACTTTCTATATGCGGACAACCTGGACCTGATGCGCTTAAGCGGCGCGGAGTTGGTATTTTTTAGCCTATTGCGGGACGGGGCCGTCCCTCCCGGATGCACGCTGCTCTACATTGGAGGCGGCTACCCCGAACTGCACGCCCGCACCCTGGCGGCAAACCGGGCAATGCTGGATTCCGTCCGGGAGTTTGCCCGAAGCGGAGGCAGGATCTATGGCGAGTGTGGGGGGTTGATGTTTTTGGGGGAGGGGCTGACCGATCCGGACGGGAACGATCATCAAATGGCCGGCCTACTGCCTGTACGGACCACTATGGCTGGACGCAGGCTCACGCTCGGTTACGTTGAGGCCCGGTCGGAAACCGACTCGGTGATCCTTGGTCGCGGGGAACAAGTGCGTGCTCACATGTTCCATTATTCTGAAGCCGAAACCCTGCCGGGGGGTAAAACCTGTTTAACCGTTCGTCAGGCCGTCGGGACAACGGTACGCCGGGACGGCTGGCAGGCGGGATCGGTCTTCGGCTCTTACCTGCACCTGCATTTTGCCTCGGCGCCGCAAGTACTCCGGCGTCTGCTGGGGGGCAGGGTATGAAAACGGACCACGGCGGGCGCTACACTCAAAACCTTTTAGACTTCAGCGTAAGTATCAACCCGCTCGGACCACCGGCCTGTGTCACTGCCGTCCTGGCCCAGGCCTTGCCGTTTTTGACACGCTACCCGTCCCTGGACGCGGAACCGGCACGCCGAGCCATCGCCGACCGGCTTAGTCTGGACCCGGAGGAAGTATTGGTAGGAAACGGTGCCACCGAGCTAATCAGCCTGCTGGTCAGGGTGCTACGCCCCGGTCGGGTCTGGGTGGTCGAGCCCTGCTATTCCGAATACCGGGCGGCGGCCGAGTCCTGCGGCCTCCCGGTTATGCGCCTGCCCTACCAGGTGGTGGGCGAGTGCTTTGAGCCGGCATGGGATCTGCTGCGGCCGGCGGCGGGCGACATGGTTTTTCTGGGTTATCCCAACAACCCCACCGGGCAGTTTCCGGACCGGCACCGTTTGGAAAACATATTGGCGACCAACGGAGTGCAGTGGGTTTTGGACGAGTCCTTCCGAGCCTTTTGCGATCCCTCGGGGTCGTGCTCACCGGCCTTACCCCCGCGCGCGCCCACGACCGGGGTGATTGCCGTACGCTCAATGACCAAGTTCTTTGCCGTTCCCGGGTTGCGCCTCGGCTACCTCGTCGGGGTAAGGGAAACGGTGGCCAAGCTCATGGCGGCCAAGGATCCTTGGAGTGTGAACGGTCTGGCCGAACACCTGGCCGGCCTGCTGCTGGCCGATGAGTCCTATGCGGAGCGCACCAGGAGATTCGTCAGCGCCGAGCGGGAACGAGTATCCTCACGTCTTGCGGCTGAGGGTGTTCGAGTCTATCCCGCAGAAGCCAATTTCCTGCTCGGTGTGCTTCCGGAGGATAAGACGGTGAAAACGTTGAACGCCTGCCTGAAACAACAGGGGATGGTGGTGCGCGACGCCTCCACCTTTGCGGGTTTAACCGAACGGCACTTCCGGGTGGGACTACGCACGCCGCCGGAGAACGACCGTCTGATCGCGGCCCTGGCCGGATTTGTCCGGAGTCGATACAAATAACGGCGAGGATACACAATCCCCTTTTCTCGACGCGCGACTACCCTGAAAATCCCCTCTCCCTCTGGGAGAGGGCCAGGGTGAGGGGTATTTTCATCCTTGAGGTGGTGCCCGCTAGAGCGGCATGGGTGTCTGCTCAGAAGGTGCTGTGGTGTGTCAATCGCCGAAGCTCACGCCCACGATGCCGCCCAGGGCGCCGGCCGAACCGGCCAGCAGAAGCTTTTCCAGTAACCCGATCACGGTCATCGGCCCGGGGAACAGGAGCATCCCCAGTCCCCACATCAGGAGGAAAAAACCGAGCCCGACGCCGAGCCCGTGGTAGAGCCCCTTGTTACCGGCGCGGGCGCTCGCCAGGGCGGCACCGAAGAACACCCCGGTGAAAACGATGAGTGCGGCAATCCAGGGCATAAACTTCTCCGAGAAGTTCGAGAAGTAAAGCACCACGGTGGACACCAGACTGAGCACGATGGCCGTGGCCAGCGCGATTAGAAGACCCCGCCCCATGGAAATCCAGTTCAACGGTTGCCGCGCAGGCCGGTCGTCCGGTAAAGCCATCGGGATGATACCTCCCCGTAGATTTGTAAAATGAGTATGTCGTGAGACGAGGGAATATGCGCCGCGCGACCAAAACAGCCGTCCGGGGAGGCACCGGGATGGACAACCGCCCTGACCTGTGCTAGAAACTAGGGGGATGGACAACCGCCCTGACCTGTGCTAGAAACTAGGGGGATGGACAACCGCCCCGACCTGTGCTAGAACATGTATAACTTCATAAATATGTATTCAGGTGCCCTGCGCGGCGCAGGGTGAAAAAGGGAACCGGGTGCGAATCCCGGACGGCCCCGCCACTGTGATGGGGAGCGCCTGCCTGTAGCACGCCACCGGGTGGAAAGCCCGGGAAGGCGGCAGTCGCGGTGAACCTCAGTCAGGAGACCTGCCTGGATACGCGCCACAATCACCTTCGTGGGAGAGGGGGAGCGCGGGCCATGCGTCGTTTTGCACCAGGCGGCGGCTGACCTTGAAAACCCCGGTCTTGTAAGGAGACGGGGTTTTGCTTTGGTGAGCGGGAGATTACATTTTTGGAGGGAAAACAAATGAATCGGAACAGGCCGGCAGCGGCCAAGACGCTGCTCATTACCGCAGTTCTGCTTTTGGCCCTGCTTGGCGCCGGTTGCGCCGGCTCGCCGACCGAAACGGCCTTGGAGAAGGGCTTTCCGATCACGGTAACCGATGACATCGGCTGCGAGGTGACGGTCACGGCGTCACCCGCGCGCATCATCTCGCTGGCGCCGAGTAATACGGAGATGCTCTTTGCCCTTGGTCTCGGGCCGAAGATCGTGGGGGTGACCGATTTCTGCAACTACCCAGCCGAAGCCCCGGCGAAGGAACGGGTGGGGGGGTTCGTCAATCCGAGCCTGGAGAAGATTATAGCCCTTGAGCCGGACCTGGTGGTCGCGGCCGACTTGCACCGGGAGCTTGTGCCGCAGTTAAATAACCTAAAAATACCGGTGGTCGTCCTGAACGCGCGGAGCGTGGATGGAATGCTGAACAATATTATCCTGGTGGGTCGGCTGACCGGTCTGGAAATGGAAGCCGAACGCCTGACCGGCGAATTGCGGGCGCGGGTCGAGGCCGTTACCGGACGGGTATCTAAGATCGCCCCTTCAAAACGTCCCCGGGTTTACTATGAGGTCTGGCACGAACCCCTTTGTACCGCCGGCCCGGGAACTTTTATCGATGATCTCATCGGTTTGGCCGGGGGGACCAACGTGGCGGCCGACGCACCTGTGCCCTGGCCACAGTACAGCGCCGAGGTCATTGTACGGAAAAACCCGGAGGTGA
Organism: Bacillota bacterium; assembly: GCA_040757205.1. Taxonomy (NCBI): domain Bacteria; kingdom Bacillati; phylum Bacillota; species Bacillota bacterium. The sequence goes on along the minus strand of JBFLXL010000010.1, from coordinate 67,665 downwards.
TGCTGCACGCGTACGGACACGGGGATGCGGGATCGCAAACGCCGGCAGGGATCGCCCGGCGCCCCGGGTGGTCAAGCGTGAGTTTCGTTAAGTCCGGGCGGGTGTATGCCATGGATGCCGACATGATGAACCGGGCCGGTCCGCGCCTGGTTGACGCCCTCGAAGCGGTGGCCCGGGCGTTGCACCCGGAAGTTTTTGAGCGTCAGGAGTAATCCGGTGCGTGTATCACCGCGAGTTCTGTTCGTCATTGCCGGTTTGTCACTGTTCCTGGCCCTGGTAGCGGGTGTGGCGAGCGGGCCGGTACCCATCGGCGTGGCCGAGGTTCTTCTGGCTTGGCGTGCGGGCGAGGCGGCCCAGACGCCTGCCGCGCTCATCCTGTGGGAAATCCGGCTGCCGCGCGTGATACTGGCGGCCTTGGTAGGAAGTGCCCTGGCCGTTTCAGGGGCGGTGCTGCAGGGGCTATTGCGCAACCCGCTCGCCGACCCGTACCTGCTTGGTGTTTCGGCGGGGGCGTCGTTCGGCGCCACCGCAGTCATTGTAACCGGCATGATCGGGATGGTCTGGGGCGTCAGCGTGGTACCCCTGGCGGCGTTGGCGGGCGCTTTGGTCGCCGTTTGGCTGGTCTACCAGCTGGCCCGGGTCAACGGCAAATTGCCGGTTTTTGTTCTGATTCTGGCCGGAGTGGCGGTCGGCTATCTGCTGGCGGCCGGGGTGTCGCTGTTGATCTTCTGGGGGCAGGAGCGGATGCACCAGGTCATCTTCTGGCTGATGGGCGGTTTTGCGGGACGCAACTGGAGTCACGTCACCCTTTGCCTCCCTTACCTGGCGGTTGGACTGGGCCTGGCGTTCGCCTGGGCCAGGGAGCTGAACTTATTGTTGGGCGGCGAGGAAACGGCCGCGCAGTTGGGGGTGGAGGTGGAACGGGTCAAGCTGGTGCTCATTTTTGCGGCGGCCCTTCTGACGGCGGCCGCGGTGGCCGTTGGGGGCCTGATCGGCTTCGTGGGACTGGTGGTCCCGCACGTGGTCAGAATTCTGGCCGGCCCGGATCACAGAGTACTGCTTCCGGCTTGTGCTTTGGCGGGCGGCGCTTTTCTGGTTGCGGCCGACGTTGTCGCGCGAACCATCGTCGCTCCCGTGGAGGTTCCCCTCGGCATCATTACGGCGCTCACCGGCGGCCCGTTTTTCCTCTACCTGCTTTGGCGGCGCAAGGGAGGGCTGTTCGGCCAACTATGAAAGACGGTCTTTCAGTGCAGAATATTTATTTTGCTTACGCCGGCGTGCCGGTGATCAGTGAACTCAGTTTTTCGGTCGGTTGCGGGGAACTGTTCGCGGTTATCGGGCCTAACGGGGCCGGGAAAACGACCCTCTTGCGCCTTCTGGGAGGATCCCTGGCGCCCTTATCCGGTGCGATAACACTGGACGGCACCCCGGTGCGCGCCTTGAATGCCCGCCGCCGTGCCCGGCGGATGGCGGTTGTCGGACAGGAAACGCACTTGGATTTCGCCTTTACGGTGGAAGAAGTGGTGCTCATGGGGCGTTACCCGCACCTCCCCCGATTCGGGCACGAGGGGCCGATGGACCGTGAGATCGCGCGGCGCGCCATGGCCGACGTGGGTGTAGAGCATTTGGCCTCCAGGCTGATCACCACCGTCAGCGGCGGGGAGCGACAGCGCGTGTTGCTGGCGCGGGCTCTGGCCCAGGAGCCGGAATGTCTGCTTCTGGACGAGCCGGTGGCGCATCTGGATCTTAACCATCAAATCGCCGTCATGGATTTGCTGTTGAAATTAAGCCGGGCACAGCGGATCACCGTGGTCGGGGTCTTCCACGATCTCAATCTGGCGGGCCTTTACGCCGACCGGGTGCTGCTGCTGGTCGGGGGCCGTAACGTGGCCCTGGGTGCGGCGGCCGAGGTCATTACGCCGGAACTTATCCTGCGCGCGTACCGGGGTGCGGTGATGGTCGCCGACCATCCCGAAGCCGGCCGCCCGCAGGTAATGCTGTTGCCGGGGAGGGCTGGCAGCGTTGAAGGCTAGGGCGCTGATGGTGCAGGGGACGGCGTCACACGTCGGGAAGAGCGTGCTCTGTACCGCTCTTTGCCGGATTTTCAGGGACGATGGTTTCAGGACGGCGCCTTTTAAAGCGCAAAATATGTCTCTCAACGCTTACGTGACCGCTGAAGGAGGCGAAATCGCGCGGGCACAGGGTGTTCAGGCCGAGGCTGCCGGCATCGAGGCCACGGCGGAGATGAACCCGATTCTGCTCAAACCGAAGGGGGGCGCCCTGGCCGAAGCCGTCATCCGGGGAAAGTCCTGGAAAGATATCAGTGCCGCTACTTACTGGATGCAGGAGCAACCCGGCCTTTGGCAGGCCGTGGTGGAATCGCTGGCCCGCCTGCAAGAGAGTTTCGAGGTTCTGGTGATCGAGGGGGCGGGCAGCCCGGCGGAAATCAATCTCCGCGGCCGGGATCTGACCAACATGGCGGTGGCCGCTCTGGCCGATGCGCCGGTGGTCCTGGTCGCCGATATCGACCGGGGCGGGGTTTTCGCCTCGCTCGTGGGCACGTGCGAACTGCTTACAGACCAAGAACGATTGAGAATCAAGGGTTTTGTGATCAACAAGTTCAGGGGCGACGTCCGGATACTGACTCCCGGCCTCGATTTCTTGGAGGCCCGCACCGGATGCCCCGTTTTGGGAGTGCTCCCTTACCTCGAAGACCTAGGCATCGAAGCAGAGGACTCGGTCGGTCTTGGCGGCGAGCGGGAAAAACCGGACGCCGATCTGGACCTGGCGGTCCTAAGACTGCCCCAGATCTCCAATTTCAGCGATTTCGAGCCCTTTCTCCTGGAGCCTGACGTGGCGGTAAGGTATGTGCGGCATCCGGCGGCGCTTGGACGTCCCGACGTATTGTTCATTCCCGGGACCAAAAACACCATGCGTGATCTCGCCCACCTGTACGCGAGTGGCTGGGCGGAAACGATAAAGAGATTTGCCGAAGGAGGCGGTCTGGTCGTGGGCATTTGCGGGGGCTACCAGATGCTCGGGCACGAACTTCATGACCCGCTGGGGTGCGAGGACGGGATCAGGCGTCTGCCCGGCTTGGGGCTCCTGGATGTGACCACCGTTTTCCGAGCGAACAAAACCACCCGCCGCGTGGCCGGCTACACCCTGCCCGTTCCCGGCCCGTTGGGGGCCGTGCATCGCGAGCAGGTAACCGGCTACGAAATACATTTTGGTGAAACTTGGCAGGTTGCGGGTGACCCGCCGACCCGACCCGCTGACCCGCTAACGCGGGTGCCCCCGGGTACCCCGAACGGGGACTCCCAGGTACCCCGGGCGGTTTTCAGCGTCCGTGACGGTGAAATGGAGTTCGGCGAGGGGGCGGTTGATACCGCCGGCGGGGTCTGGGGCTCCTACCTGCACGGGGTTTTTGAAGCTGACGGATTTCGCCGTCGTTGGTTGAATGCCGTGAGGGAACATCACGGTCTGGCGCCCGGGCGGCGGCAGGCGGTCAGTTTTTCCGCGGCGAAGGATGACGCTTTTGACCGTCTGGCGGCCGTTGTCCGGCGGCACCTTGACCTGGAGAAAGTGTACGGGTGGCTGGGTCTTCCGTCGCCCGGGGGAATGCGTGACGGTCATGGGGCTGATTGAGGCAGGTGTGTTGGCGGTGGCCCTGTTCATCGACCTTGTCGTGGGTGAACCGCCGCGGCGGTTTCATCCCGTGGTTTGGATGGGCGGGCTGATAGCGTTGGGGGAGCGGATCGCTCCGAACGGGGCCGGGGGTCGGTTGTTGGCCGGGTTCCTCATCGTCGCGGTGACCGCGTCACTGTTTGCTGGCGCTGTGACCCTGATACTGAATTGGGCGAAAGCCTTTTTCGGTGTCTGGTGTTACCTGGCGGTTGCCGGGCTTTGCCTTAAACCGGCGTTTGCCCTGCGGGAACTGCTTAATGCCGCCCGGCTGGTGCGCGAACACCTGGCCGGTTCGCGAACGGAGGAAGCACGGGCCGCCTTGCGGGCGTTGGTGAGCCGGGACACCGGGAATCTTGGTGATGCCGACATGTATGCCGCCACCATCCAGTCGCTGGCGGAGAACATCAACGATAGTTTCGTGGCCCCGACCTTCTACTTCCTGCTGGCCGGCGTGCCGGGCGCCTTTGTCTACCGCGCGGTCAACACGGCCGACGCCATGCTCGGTTACCGTGGCGGCCGGTATGAGTATCTGGGGAAATTTGCGGCCCGGGCGGATGATATCCTGAACCTTGTTCCGGCCCGGCTGACCGGCCTTCTAATAGTTATGGCGGCGCCGCTCGGGGGTTTTTTCGCGGGGGGGGCTTGGCGGAGCATGTGGCGCGACCACCGGCTTACGCCCGGTCCCAATGGGGGCTGGCCGATGAGCGCTATGGCCGGGGCGCTTCAGGTAAGACTGTGCAAGCCGGGTGTTTATTCCTTGGGGGCGGGCGGCAAAGTCCCGGACGCGTCTTTAGTCAATGCGGCGTTGCAGGTGACCAGGGCGGCTGCCTTTCTCTGGATTGGGATTTTAGGCGCCGCGGCTGTGATTGGAATGTTAAAATACGTTATCCGGGAGGGGCAAGACTTTTGGATGTTTTAAGACAAACAATAAACCGCATCGGTCCTTTGGACCGGGCCGCGATGGGCGCTGCGCGGGAGAGACAGGATGATTTGACCAAGCCCCGCGGCAGTCTGGGGCGCCTGGAAGACCTGGGGGTGCTGGTTTCCGGCATTACGGGACGGGTCAATACGCGGCTGGACCGGAAGACGGTCTTCGTGCTCGCCGCCGACCACGGTGTGGTGGAGGAGGGAACCAGTCTTTACCCGCAAGAGGTGACCACCCAGATGATGCTCAACTTCGAGCGCGGGGGGGCCGGCATTAACGTCCTGGCCCGGCAGGTCGGCGCCCGGGTGGTGGTGGTGGACGTGGGCACCAAGGCGGACGCTGGTGTATTGGGCTGCCTCATTTCGAAAAAGATCGCCGCCGGCAGCAAAAATATGGCCGTTGAACCGGCGATGAGCCGTGCAGAAGCCGAAGCGTCGGTGCAAACCGGAATCGAGATTTTGGAAGCGGAACTGTCTCGGGGCGTGGATATTGCCGCCACCGGGGACATGGGTATCGGCAACACCACGCCGAGCAGCGCTATTTGCGCGGTGCTGACGGGAAAACCGGTGGAGGAGGTAACCGGTAGGGGTACCGGTCTTGACGATGCCGGGTTGGCCAGGAAGTGTGCGGTGATCCGGAAGGCGTTGGCGGTCTCAAGACCCGATCCGGCCGATCCTCTGGACGTACTTGCCAAAGTCGGCGGATTCGAAATCGGAGCGCTGGCCGGTGTCGTCCTGGCGGCCGCCGCCCACCGGATTCCGCTTGTCATCGACGGTTTTGTGTCCGGGGCGGCGGCTTTGATCGCCGTAGGTTTGGCCCCCCGGGTGCGGGACTATCTGATTGCCGGCCACCTTTCCGCCGAGCCCGGACACCTCGCACTCCTCCGGCATCTGGGACTGGAGCCCTTGCTTTGCCTTGGGATGAGGCTGGGGGAAGGTACCGGGGCTTGCCTGGGAATGTCCCTGGTGGCCGCGGCGGCGGCAATCCAGGCGGAGATGGCCACGTTCCAGGATGCCGGTGTTTCCCGGGCAAGGGACGACTTGAATTGAGAGCGTTGACCGGTTCCTTTCTGGCCGCGGTGCGGTTGCTCACCGTTTTGCCCCTGGGCCGCAAAGCTCCCACCGCTGTGGAACTGGGCGGCGCGGCTATGTTTTTTCCCCTGGTCGGAGCCCTCCTGGGCGTGGCGCTTGCGGGGCTTGATTTGTTGCTGGCAGACCGGCCCGAACTACTGCGCGGTGCACTGCTCCTTCTCGCCTGGGTGACGGCGACCGGGGCTTTGCACCTGGACGGACTCGCCGATACCTTTGACGGGTTGTCCGGAATGACTCCGGAGCGTCGGCTGGCCATTATGGCAGACGCGACGACCGGCGCGTACGGGGTGGTCGGAGTTGCAGGCCTATTGATGCTCAAATTTGCGGCCCTGGCTTCCCTGGAGCCGCAGGCGTTGCCGGCGGCCCTGATTGCAGCGCCGCTCCTGGGCCGGTGGGCCATGACGCTGGTAATAACCGTCTTCCCGTACGCACGCGGTCCCGGCGGCCTCGGCTACCGGCTCAAGCGGGGTGCAGGCGTTCCAGGACTGGTGGCGGCCACGGTTTTCAGCCTGGCCCTGGTTTTCGTACTGCTGCGGTGGCAACAGGCCGTGTTTTTGGCGGCCGTAATCCCCCTGGCCCTGGGCCTGGGGTGGTGGTTGACCCGCCGGCTCGGAGGCCTGACCGGGGACACTTACGGGATGACTTGCGAACTTGTGGAGACTGCCGTCCTGGTGATTGCGGTTTTCGCCTGGGAGGTTTCGTAAAAGTGAGGCCGGGAATGATCTTGATTCTTGGCGGCGCCAGGAGCGGCAAAAGCCGCTTGGCCTTGGACATGGCCCACCGTGAGTCCGGCCGCGTGCTTTTCGTCGCGACCGCTGAACCGCGGGATCCGGAAATGCGGGCGCGCATCGAAGCCCACCGCCGGGAACGGCCTGCGGATTGGCACCTGCTGGAGACTCCGCTTAGGGTGGGGCAGAATCTGGCCGGGCATCTCGACGGTGTGCAAACCGTGATCGTGGATTGCATGTCGATGCTTGTGGCCAACGTCTTACTGTCCGGCCCGGCGGTCACGGTTGCCGGTTTGGAGCCGGACGCCGGCCTGGAAGCGGTGCGCCGGGAAATAGGGGAAATCGTGCGGATCCCGGGAGAGCACCGGGTCTGCTGCATTGTGGTCTCCAACGAGGTCGGAATGGGAATTGTCCCGGACAACGCCTTGGCCCGCCGCTACCGGGACGCTCTGGGGGTGGCCAATCAGTTGCTGGCGCGGGAGGCGGAAGAGGTTTTCCTGATGGTGGCCGGTATCCCGCTTCTGATCAAGACGGGATCTTGAGCGCATCAAGGCAAGGTCCGGGAGTTCCGCGCCTGGCTGGCGACCTGGCGGTTCACGCACTAACCCGTCCCCCGTGGCGCCGGAGCCCGTTTGAACTACAAGTCCCAGCCCGCCGCCCGGCTTCGGGAGCCGGTTTGTGTTTCCAGTGGGTATTTGCTATGCTGAAGGCTGGGCGGATAAACCGGCGCCACCACAAGCAGGAGTTGGTTTGAGGGTGGACGTGCCGGTCTGGCCGTTTGTTTTTCCGCTGTTGGTGATTGCGCCGTTGAGCATATGGTTTGCCGCCAGATGGCCGGGTATACGATGAGAACTTTCATCATAACCAGTGAAAATGCAGGAAAGGGAACCGGGCGGGGTGAAAAACCCTACCCAGTAACATTTTTTGGAGGCGGGAAACAAATGGACATCCTGTCCCTCATCGGCAATACGCCGCTGGTTGAATTGAAGACCTTGAGCCCGAAGCCCGGGATGAAAATCCTGGCGAAGATGGAAGGCTGCAATCCAGGGGGTTCCGTCAAGGACCGTCCGGCCTACTACATGCTGAAGAAAGCCGAGGAGGCGGGACGGCTTGTTCCGGGCCAGACCATCCTGGAGCCGACGTCCGGCAACACCGGGATCGCCCTCGCGATGATCGGGGCGGCCAAGGGCTACCACACCAAGCTGGTGATGCCGGCGTGCGTCAGCGTGGAGCGCTGCCGGATGCTGGAGGCGTTCGGCGCGGAAACCATCCTGACCCCGGCGGAAGAAGGCACGGACGGGGCCATCAGGAGGGCGCTCCAGATGGCCGCCGCAGAGCCGGAGCGGTACTTCATGCTCAACCAGTTCGAAAACGCCAACAATCCGCTGGCCCACTACGAGACCACCGGTCCGGAGATCTACGGCCAGACAGATGGTGCGGTCGACGCGGTGGTCGCCGGCATGGGCACGACCGGCACCCTGATGGGGGTGGCGCGTTACCTGCGGGAGAAGAAGCCCGCGGCCCGGGTGGTCGGCGTGGAGCCGGTCATGGGCCACGCCATTCAGGGGCTGAAAAACATGCAGGAGGCGATCGTGCCGGGCATCTATCAGCCTGAGGCCTTGGACGGCAAGGTAACGGTGCTGGACGACGACGCGTTCGCCATGGCGCGGCTTTTAGCCACCAGGCTCGGGATCTTCGTGGGGATGTCCAGCGGCGCCGCGGTGGTCGGGGCGCTCAAGGTCGCGGAGGAGATGGATTCGGGCACCGTGGTGGTCATCCTGCCGGACCGCGGGGAGCGGTACTTGAGCACCACGCTCTTTCGTTCCATCTGCGCCAAGTGCTCCCCCTAACAGGGTCAGACCGCAAAACTTCAAGAAACGCCCTGGACAAGGGTCAGGACTGACGCAAGGCCTTTATAACGAGAGCCATATCAAGGTTTCCAGGGACTGGTGCGAGATAATTCCCCCGCTGTTGCGGCCATTTTTCGCGCGTCAGTCCTGAACGCCCGAGACAACGGTCCAGGCCTTGGGCTTCATGTGGTAAAATACCGGGAGGGGGATCGAATATGAGTATGCGTGAACTGGCGCCACGGGTGCGGGAAGCGTCCATCAGGCTGGCCGGTACGCCAGCGGAAATGAAGGACAACGCCCTGGCCCGCATCGCCGCGGCCCTGGAGGAACGCAAGGCGGAAATTTCGGCCGCCAACCGCAAAGACCTGGAAAGGTCGAAGGCGGAGAATCTCCCGGCGCCCTTGCTGAAAAGGCTGGCCTTTGACGAGGCCAAGATCCGGGACGCGGTCGACGGCGTAAAAAGCCTGATCAGCCTGGACGACCCGGTCGGCCGGACCCTTCTTTCCACCGAGCTGGACGAGGGTTTGGAGCTTTACAAGGTGACCTGTCCGATCGGGGTTATCGGGGTCATTTTTGAGTCGCGGCCGGACGCGCTGGTGCAGATTTCGACGCTTGGCCTCAAGAGCGGCAACGCCGTGCTGCTCAAAGGCGGCTCCGAAGCCAAGGAAACCAACCGGATTCTGGCCGAGGTCATTACCAAGGCGGCGGACGAAGCCGGCATTGCCCGAGACTGGCTTGCGCTGCTGGAAACGCGTGACGACGTCAGCGAGATGCTGAAGATGGACGAGTACATCGACCTCGTAATCCCGCGGGGTTCCAATGAGTTCGTCCGGTACATCATGGATAATTCGCGCATCCCGGTGCTGGGCCACGCGGACGGCATCTGCCATTGCTATGTTGATGAGGGCGCGGACCTGGACATGGCGGTCAGGATCGTGGTGGACGCCAAGACCCAGTATGTGGCCGTATGCAACGCGACGGAGACGCTTTTGGTCCACGAAAAGGCGGCTCGCGAGTTTTTGCCGGCCCTGCGGCAAACACTTGGGGACCGGGTGGAGCTTTTAGGATGTCCCCGAACCCGCGCGGTTATTCCCGCCGCCCCCGCTGCGGAAGAGGACTGGAGGACCGAATACCTGGACTACAAACTTTCCGTCAAAGTGGTCTCGGGGCTGGATGAAGCGATCGAGCACATCAACAGGTACGGGTCCGGCCACACCGACAGCATCATCACCCGCGACCGGGAGAGGGCGGCCCGGTTCATGGACTACGTCGACGCGGGCAACGTCTTCTGGAACTGTTCCACGCGCTTCAGTGACGGCTTCCGCTACGGGTTTGGGGCCGAGGTGGGCATCAGCACCGGGAAGATCCACTCCCGGGGTCCGGTCGGCCTGGACGGGCTGGTCATCTACAAATACAAACTGATCGGGGACGGCCATATCGTGGCGGACTACGCCGGCCGCGCCAGGAGCTTCAAGCACAAAAAGATGGACCGGCAATTCCCGTTATAGTCCAAAAGGCGTGTTGCGGCGAAGATCTTGGGCGTAATGGACTGATTAGGAAGGACCCCCTTTAACGGTCTGACCCCGGGGTTAGCGGGTGTACTTGAAGAACTCCATGAACAGGGCGGCGATGCCCGCCGCCATCAGGGGCCCCACCGGCATTCCGCCCAGGAAGAGAATCCCAAAGATAGACCCAAAAACAAGACCGAAGATGATCGCCGGGTCGGCCTGCATCATCTGCAGGCCCTGGCTGTTGAGGTGGGTGGCCAGGGCGCCGCCCAGGATGGCCAAAAGCCCCGGAACGGAGGTTAAGTTGTAGATGATGTCGTGCGTACTGATTCTGCCGTTGGCCAGCGGCACCATGATGGTGAGCAGCAGGATCAGGAGGCCTAGTTCCAGCCCCTTTTGTTCCAGGAAGTTGAAAGCCGGGTCGAACCTGGCCAGCTTGATGAACAGCAGTATGCAGGCGGCGGCGGCCAGCAGGTGCGATTTGGCCAGGACACCGGCCACCAACAGCGCCGCCAGAATCAATTCGGAGGTCACGGGCATCGCCTGCCGTTTGGGTGGTCAGCGGTCAGTGGTCGGTGGTCAGTGGACCCACTAACGTGGGTACCCCGTGGTCAGTGGTCGGGCCGGCGAATGAAGACTGACGGCCGCTAACCGACGACCGACGCCTGACGACCGACACCCGACGACCGATGACCTTTTTGCCAGGCTATGCGGCCGCAAACCCCATTATTACCGCATTAGACCGTTTGCTGGTAGCAGTGGCGCAGCGTATCGCCCCTTAAGCCCACGCGCAGCGCTTCCAGCGACAGGAGTTCCTGCGGGGCGATATTGCCCAGGTTCACGTCCGGCCCAAACTTGACGACCAGTTCTTCCTGCTGATCCTTGAGGGGCGCCTCCCAGATAATCAGGTTCCGGTCCTCCACGCATTCCAGGAAAATGGCCAGCAGCTCCTCGCGCACGCGGCCGTTGCCGTCATAGACCGTCACGTCCCGCCCGAATTCCCGGCCCTCCACGATCACCCAACTCGCGCCGGCCTTGAGGTCCAGTTTGGCCTGCCGGGCGAGGTCGAGGCAGTTCGGGTGACCGTGTTTCTTGCCCACCTCGGACAGGACCTTGAAACCGTTTTCCAGCGCCAGGGTGATCGCTTCACGGCGTACGTCCGGATCCAGAAATAGGGTGCCGTCCGACACCTCGACGGCGGTGAACCCCAGCTGCTTAGCGGCGCGCAGGAAGGGGGAAAGCCTCCCCTGGGCAATGGCCACTTCCATGAAGGTGCCCCCGGGATAGATATCGATACCATACCGCCGAACCAGGTTGATCTTTTCCTGGAGAATGCCGTCGCCGTACAGGGCGGAGGTCCCAAACCCCAGTTTCAAAATATCCACGTGGTCCCCGGCGATATCCAGCAGGTCCTTGGTCTCACCGAGCCCCAGGCCCTTGTCCAGCACCATGGTCAGGCCCCTGGTCCTGGGTTTTCTACTCCGGCCCGTGAGCGGAAAAGCGACCATCTCCCGCCAGTTCTCCATTCTGCCAGCTCCTTTCGCCGAATGCGCCAAAACAGTGTATTCCGGCGGCTCTTTTCGATGGTTTGGGTGTAATGTATGCATAATACTGGGAAGTTGTGACCTCGGGAACGGCGCCTCCCTGTGATTCTATGCGCAAGCCGCGGGTAGAACTGAGGAGACAAATGCCCACGCCTTCGGCGGCGGCCCCAGCGGGAGGATGAAAATACCCCTCACCCTGACCCTCTCCCAGAGGGAGAGGGGATTTTCAGAGGAGCGTTCGTCCGGTAACGGTTTTATTCGCCCTCTCTTGTTCTGAATCAGGCGGAGTCGGGGTTCTGCCGGAGCAGCCTGGTGCGGACGAAAATCAGAAAAACGATACCGGCGGCGGCCGCGCCCCCGGCCACGATCCAGCTCATCGGGCGCGTGCCCAGGTCCATCAAGAGGGCGAAGACGGCCGGGCCGGCGGCGACGCCGAAAAACCGCACTCCGCCGTAAAGGGAGGTGATCAGGCCGCGCTTGGTCACATCCACGCTGCTGGTGATCAGGGTGGTCAGGCACGGCAGGATCAGCCCCACCCCGATCCCGATGAACGAGATGGAGGTGAAGAAGAGGTAGGTGTTCTCGGAAAGCGGCATCACCACCAGCGCCGCCGTGATCAGCCCGAGGCCGGTCACGGTCAAAAACTTCATCAGGGTCACCCGGCGTTTGATCACCGTCCCGGTGATGAAGGAGGTCACCGACATGAACAGCACCGGAATGGCCAGGAGCAGGCCCTTGATGATCAGGGACAGCTGGAAACGGTCCTCCAGGTGTTCGGAGAGGAAGAACAGGATCCCGAACAGGACGAACAGGGCCAGCGCCCCGGCGAGGAAACAGGAGAGCAAAAGGGGCGTCTTCTTCGCGAACACCTTCAGGATGTCCTGGAAATACTGACCTGGCGGCTGCGGTTGTTTCTCTTTTTTCGGTTCTTTCACGGCGAGCCAGACGGCCACCGCCGAGAGGGCCGTCAAGCCCGGAAACACGAAAAAGGGCGCGAACCAGATGATCAGCCCCACGGCCGCGCCGAGCACCGGGCTGATCACTTTCCCGAAGCCGTTGGCCGCCTCGATCACCCCCAGAGCCGGACCGCGCTCCTGTCCTTTGAAGATGTCCCCGGTCAGCGCCATGGCGATGGGCGCGGTGCCGGCGGCGCCGATGCCCTGCAGGATCCGGCCCGCGATGATGAGCGCGTACGTCGGGCCGGCGTCGATCAGGGCGGCCGCCCCGGCGACCAGGCCCCCGAGGCCGTACAAGATAAGCGCCGGGATGATGACGACCCGGCGGGTGAAGTAGTCGGAAAGAAAACCGGAAAGCGGAATCATCAGGCCGGCCGGCACCGAGAACATGGTAATCACGAGGCTCGCCTGCAACGAAGTCAGATCGAGCGCCCGCTCCATATCCGGCAGAATCGGAATCAGCATCGAGTTGCCCAGGACCATTACGAAGGGCACGGAACTGAGTCCGGCCAGCATCACTTTCTGTCTGGTGTCCATCGCCCCTCCGCCTGGTAGTTAGTCTCCCACCGACCACCGACCACCGACCACCGACCACCGACCACCGCCGGTTAGTTTATCTCGGCCCCAAAAGCCATATACCCGTCCACGGCGGCATATAAACTCCTAACACGGTAAAATGGGGGTGGGCTCCCAGTGGATAAGATTGTGCTCGGGATGGCGGCGCTCCGGTTTATGTCGGCCACCATTGAGTTCTCGGCGGCCATGCTGATGCTCCACTTCGGCCGGGTGGAGACCGCCTTCAAGATCAACGCCGGCCTCGCGCTGGTCGGCCCCGCCATCATGATCACCGTGACCGCCTTTGGCCTGGCGGGCCTGGCCGGCAAGGTCGCCCCCGGCGGCCTGGTCCTGATCGTGGCCGGGGTCGGGCTGATCTTCCTGGGTCTCAAAAATATCTGAAAAATTGGCCGAAATGGACTTGACAGCCCCCGGAAAACAGGGTACAGTGTTTTAGAACAAGCCGCCTTTAAATCGGTCCAGAGAGACTGGTAAGGTAACATAGGTTTGACCCCGGCCCGCATGATCCGGGTACGGGGGGATTAGGCCTACTTGCCGACAGGTGGCGGGTAGGTTTTTTGCGTCGGGGGAGGACGAACAGTGATGGGGCATCCGGGCTTTCGCGAAAAGGCGACCATCCTCGACCGTGACGGCATCCGCCGCGCGCTGACCAGGATTGCGCACGAGATCATCGAGAAGAACCAGGGCGTGCAAAACCTCGCCCTGATCGGCATCCGGCGCCGCGGCGTGCCGCTGGCCCTCCGGCTGGCCGAAAAGATCGGGCAGATCGAAGGCGCCCAAGTTCCGGTGGGGTTTCTGGACATCACCCTCTACCGTGACGACCTGACCAGGCTCGGTCCGCAGCCGCAGCTCTCCCGGACCGAGGTGCCCTTCCCGGTTACCGACCGCACGGTGATCCTGGTGGACGACGTGCTCTACACCGGGCGGACGGTGCGGGCGGCGCTGGACGCGATTATGGATCTGGGCCGCCCCCGGGCGATACAACTGGCCGCCCTGATCGACCGGGGACACCGGGAGTTGCCCATCAGGGCCGACTACGTGGGCAAGAACGTGCCCACCTCGTCCCGGGAGATCATCTCGGTCCAGCTTGAGGACACCGACGGCCAAGAACAAGTGGTGATCCAGGAGACAGGATGACGACAGCCCCCATAAATGGTTTCCCTTTAAGAACGGTCCGGAGAGGCCGGCAAGGGAAGGAAAGAGGTGCCAACCAAACGTGCCGGCCTCTCCACGCGGAGAGGCCTTTTTAGTTGGACGGCCCGCCGCGCTGCTGCTGCGGCGGAGGTTCAGGAAGAAAGTTTTTAGGTTACTGGTCTTGGCCCTTGACTTAATAAGGAGGGGGGATGCCGGATGCCGGTGCGACACCTGCTCGGGCTGGCGGATATGCCGGCCGCGGCGATCAACGAGTTCCTGGAAAACGCCCTCCCCATGAAGCAGATCATCAGCCGCGACATCAAGAAGGTGCCCACGCTCCGCGGCAAGACGGTGGTCACCCTGTTTTACGAACCGAGCACCCGGACCAGGATGTCGTTCGAGCTGGCCGCCAAGTACTTAAGTGCCGACACCGTCAACGTGTCCGCGTCCGCCTCGAGCATGGCCAAGGGGGAAAGCCTGGCGGACACCGCCCGGACCGTCGCCGCCCTGGGGGCCGACCTGGTGGTGCTCCGGCACCCAAGCGCGGGCGCGCCGCACCTCCTGGCGCGGATGGTCGACGTTCCGGTGGTGAATGCCGGCGACGGCATGCACGAGCACCCGACGCAGGCCCTCTTGGACCTCTTCACGCTCCGCGAGCGCCGGCCTGACCTGGAGGGCCTGAAACTGGTGATCATCGGCGACCTCCTGCACAGCCGCGTGGCGCGCTCCAACATCTGGTGCCTTCCCCGCTTCGGGGTGGACGTCCACCTGGTGGCGCCGCCCACCCTGGTCCCGGCCGGCCTCGCCGCGCTGGGGGTGACGGTGCACGACCGGCCCGAGGACGCCCTCCCGGGCGCGGGCGCGGTGATGGTCTTGCGCCTGCAGCGGGAACGCCAGCAAGAGGGCCTCATCCCGGACGTCCGGGAGTACGCGCGGCTCTACGCCCTAAACGGTGAGCGCATGGCCCTGGCCCGGCCGGACGCTTACGTGATGCACCCCGGCCCGATGAACCGGGGCATCGAAATCGCGCCCGACGTCGCCGACGGCGCGTGCGCCCTGATCACCGACCAGGTGACCAACGGGGTGGCGGTGCGGATGGCGGTGCTATACCTCCTGATGCTGGGGAGGGGTGACTGATGGAACTTCTGATCCGGAACGGCACGGTGGTCGACCCGGCCGCGGGGCGCACCTTTGAGTCCGACGTCCTGATCAAAGACGGCCGGGTGGCGGCGGTGGAGAAGAAGATCACCGCCCGGGGCGCGCGCGTTCTGGACGCCGCCGGAAAGCTGGTGACCCCCGGCCTGATCGATATGCACGTGCACCTGCGGGAGCCTGGCCAGGAGCACAAAGAGACGGTGGCGAGCGGCACGTGTGCGGCGGTGCACGGCGGCTTCACCGCCGTAGCGGCGATGCCCAACACCGACCCGGTGGCCGACCGCCCGGAGGTGATCCGGTATGTGTTGGAAAAGGCCCGGGAGGCCGGGCGGGCGCGGGTCTACCCCGTGGGGGCGCTCACCGTCGGCAGCCGGGGCAAAGAGTTGACCGAAATGGGCGCCCTGCGGGAGGCCGGGGCGGCGGCGTTCTCCGACGACGGCCGGCCGGTGGCCGACGCGCACGTGATGCGCCGGGCGCTGGAGTACGCCCGGATGTTGGGGGTGCCCGTGATCTCCCACTGCGAGGACCTTTCGCTGGCGGCCGGGGTGATGCACGAGGGCCTGGTCTCCACCATGCTCGGACTCAAAGGGACCCCCGCGGCCGCCGAGGACGTGGCGGTGGCGAGAGACCTCATCCTGGCCGAGATGACCGGCGGCCGGCTGCACGTGGCCCACGTGAGCACCGCCGGCGCTGTGCGCCTGATCCGCGAGGCCAAGGCCCGCGGCGTGCGGGTGACAGCCGAGGCCACGCCCCACCACTTCACCCTGACCGACCGGGCGGTGGCCGGGTTCGACACCAACGCCAAAGTGAACCCGCCGCTGCGCGCCGACGCCGACGTGGCCGCGGTGCGGGAAGGGCTGGCCGACGGCACCATCGACGTCATCGCCACCGACCACGCCCCCCACGCGGCACACGAAAAGGAAGTGGAGTTCGACCTGGCGCCGTTCGGGCTGGTGGGACTGGAGACGGCGGTCGGCCTGGTGTTCACCGAACTGGTCGCCGGCGGGGTCCTGGACGTCGTGACGGCGGTGGCCAAGCTCAGCATCAACCCGGCGCGCGTGCTGGGCCTCTCCCGGACGATCGCGCCGGGGGCCGTGGCCGACCTCACCGTCATCGATCCGGACGCGGCCTGGACGGTGAACCGGGCGGAGCTGGTGAGCAAGAGCAAGAACACGCCGTTTCACGGCTTCAAGCTAAAAGGGCTGCCCTGCGCCACCATCGTCGGCGGGGAGGTCCACCTGGCGGCCAGAGGTTAGGGGAGCGTGCTTCGATGGTGTACTCGGGCATTACCGGAGGTCACATTGGGAGCCTATTCAAAGAACGCAGCGAGCCGAGGAAGAGCGGCGGCCGACTGTTCGAGCCCGTGTGAACGGGCGAGTTTCGGCGCCGCCCGAGGCGAGCGAGTTCATTCCTTAGTGCGGACACAGTGACCGGAGGTAATGCCCGAGTACACCAAAACAAATGAATAAGTTTCGACGCGGGCCGCTTTCAAGGGCGGGCGCGAATACCAAGCGGAGGTGTGGCATTTGCAGGCGGTGCTGGCTTTGGAGGACGGAACCTGGTACTACGGCCGGGCGTTCGGTGCCGGCGGCGAGAACTGGGGGGAGGTGGTCTTCAACACCGGAATGACCGGCTACGAGGGAGTCCTCACCGACCCGTCCTACTGCGGGCAGATTGTGGTCATGACCTACCCTCTGGTGGGCAACTACGGCATCAACACCGAGGACTTCGAGTCCAAGGGCAGTTTTGTGCGCGGCTTCGTGGTCCGCGAGGCCTGCGACCGGCCGAGCAACTGGAAATCCGGCGGTACGCTGGCGGAGTTTTTGGCCAACGAGGGGGTCATCGGCCTGGCCGGGGTGGACACCCGCGCCCTGACCCGGCGGCTGCGCGACAAGGGAACGATGCGCGGCATCATCAGCACCGAGACCGCCGAACCGGAGGCCCTAGTCGAGAAAGCCCGTTCCTGCCCTGATTTCAGCGCACAGGACTTCATCCCCACGGTGGCGGCGAAAGAAATCGTGCGCTACGACGGCGGTGACCCGGTGCTGGCCCTCATCGACCTCGGCGCCAAGCAGAACATCGTCCGCTGCCTGCAGCGGCGCGGCTGCACGGTGGTCGTGTTCCCGCCGGATGCGCCGCCCGCGGAGATCCTGGCCCAAAACCCCGCCGGGGTGGTGATCTCCAACGGGCCGGGCGACCCGGTCCGGGCGGTGTCCGCCATCGCCGCCGTGCGCGAGCTGGCCGGCAAAAAGCCGCTTTTCGGGATCTGCCTCGGGCACCAGGTGCTGGCGCTCGCCCTGGGGGCGCGCACCTACAAGCTGAAGTTCGGGCACCGCGGTGCGAACCACCCGGTGAAAGACCTGGCTACCGGCAAGGTGTACATCAGCTCCCACAACCACGGGTTTTCTGTCGCGGAGGAAACGCTCGCGCCCGCGGGCCTGGTGATTACGCACCGCAACCTCAACGACGGCACGGTGGAGGGCTTCCGCCACCGGGAACTGCCGGTGATGTCGGTCCAGTACCACCCGGAGGCCGGGCCGGGCCCCCACGACTCCGAGTATCTTTTTGACGAGTTTCTGAAACTGATCGGCCGGGAGGGGAACTAAATGCCGAAGGACAAAGCGCTCAAGAAAGTAATGGTCATCGGTTCCGGCCCGATCATCATCGGCCAGGCGGCCGAGTTCGACTACGCCGGGACCCAGGCCTGCCGCGCCCTGCGCGAGGAAGACCTGGAAGTGGTGCTCATCAACTCCAACCCGGCCACCATCATGACCGATGCCAACATGGCCGACCGGATCTACATCGAGCCGCTTACCCCGGAATTCGTGGCCAAGGTCATCCGCCAGGAAAGGCCGGACGCGCTGCTGCCCACGCTGGGCGGGCAAACCGGCTTAAACCTGGCCAAACAGGTGGCGGATGCGGGTGTGCTGGACCAGTACGGGGTA
The DNA here is from genome assembly GCA_040757205.1 of Bacillota bacterium. Classification (NCBI taxonomy): domain Bacteria; kingdom Bacillati; phylum Bacillota; species Bacillota bacterium. Next base: position 49,566 of record JBFLXL010000010.1, on the reverse strand, counting down.
AGGCTTTTGGGCACCCCGCTCGAGTCCATCAAGCGCGCCGAGGACCGGGAGCATTTCCGGAACATGTGCCTGGCGATCGGCGAGCCGATCCCGGAAAGCGTCATCGTCTCCGAGGTGGACACCGCCGTGGCCTTCGCCCGGGAGATCGGCTACCCGGTGGTGGTCCGCCCGGCTTACACCCTGGGCGGCACCGGGGGCGGGGTCGCCTTTTCCGAGGATGAACTGCGGGACATCGCCAACCGCGGGCTGACCATGAGCATCATCCACCAGGCCCTGGTGGAGCGGTGCGTGCTCGGCTGGAAAGAGATCGAGTACGAGGTCATGCGCGACGGCGCCGACAACTGCATCACCATCTGCAACATGGAAAACATCGACCCGATGGGCATCCACACCGGGGACAGCATCGTGGTCGCCCCCACCCAGACCTTGAGCGACCGGGAGCACCAGATGTTGCGCAGCGCCTCGCTGAAGATCATCCGCGCCCTCGGGGTGGAAGGCGGCTGCAACGTCCAGTTCGCCCTGGACCCGGAAAGCTACAACTACTACGTGATCGAGGTGAACCCGCGCCTGTCGCGCTCCTCGGCTTTGGCGTCCAAGGCCACCGGCTACCCCATCGCCAAGGTGGCCACCAAGGTGGCGGTCGGCCTGACCCTGGACGAGATCAAAAACGCGGTCACCGGCAAGACCTACGCCTGCTTCGAGCCGGCGCTGGACTACGTGGTCGTGAAGTACCCGCGCTGGCCGTTCGACAAATTTTCCTTCGCCAACCGGAACCTCGGCACCCAGATGAAGTCGACCGGCGAGGTGATGGCCATCGGCCGCACCTTCGAGGAGGCGCTCCTGAAGGCGGCGCGCTCCCTGGAGATCGGCGTTGCCGGCCTGCACATGCCCGAGCTGCAGCACCTCTCTAACGACCAGCTGCGCGCCCGGATGGCCAGGCCCGACGACATGCGCCTGTTCCTGGTGGCCGAGGCCCTGCGCCGGGGCTTCCCGGTGAGCGAGCTTTTTGAGCTTACCCGGATTGACCGGTTCTTCCTGGACAAGATTAAGAACATCACCGCCGCCGAGGACCTGGTGCGCGCCGCCCGACCCGACCCGACCCGACCCGACCCACTGGCGTGGGTGCCCCGTGCGGGTGATCCGGCGGGCGCGGGTGCCCCGGCTGACGCGGGTACCCCGGCGGGCGCGGGTGATCTGGCGGGCGCGGGTGCCCCGACCGGGCTGACGGCCGGGCTGCTGCGGCGCGCCAAGCGGGCCGGCCTCTCGGACAGCACCATCGCCGATTTGGCGGGCACCACCTCCCGGGAGGTCCACCGCCTGCGCCGGGAGCAGGGGGTGGAGCCGGTCTACAAGATGGTGGACACCTGCGCCGGGGAGTTCGAGGCCACCACGCCCTACTACTACTCCACCTACGAGGAGGAGGACGAGGCCGGGGTTCAGGACGTGCGCAAGGTGGTCGTGCTGGGTTCGGGTCCGATCCGGATCGGGCAGGGGATCGAGTTCGACTACTGCTCGGTGCACTCGGTCTGGGCCTTGAAAGAGCAGGGTATTCAGACGATCATCATCAACAATAACCCGGAGACGGTCAGCACCGACTTCGACACCGCCGACCGGCTGTACTTCGAGCCGCTGGTCCCGGAGGACGTGATGAACATCCTGCACAAGGAAAAACCCGAAGGGGTGATCGTACAGTTCGGCGGGCAGACGGCGATCAACCTGGCCCGCCCGGTGGAAAAGGCCGGTTTCAACATCCTGGGCACCGCGGTGGCCGACATCGACCGCGCCGAGGACCGGGAGCGGTTCGACCGGCTCGTGGGCGAACTCGGCATCCCGCGGCCGCCCGGGGGGACCGGCTTCTCGGTCGAGGAAGCGCAGCGGATCGCGGAGCAGGTGGGCTTTCCGGTTCTGGTCCGGCCGTCGTACGTCCTGGGCGGGCGGGCGATGGAGATCGTGTACAACTCGCAGGAGCTTTTGGAGTACATGGCGGACGCGGTGCGGGTGACCCCGAAGCACCCGGTGCTGGTCGACAAGTACCTACTGGGCAAGGAGCTGGAGGTCGACGCCGTCTGCGACGGCGAAACCGTCCTGGTGCCGGGCATCATGGAACACGTGGAGCGGGCCGGGGTGCACTCCGGGGACAGCATCGCGGTGTTCCCGCCGCAGAGCCTCACCCCGGAGATCAAGCAGCAGCTCTTCGACTACACGCAGCAGATCGCCCGGGCCTTGAGGATCCGGGGCCTGGTGAACATCCAGTTCGTCCTGCACAAGGGCCGGGTGTTCGTCCTGGAGGTGAACCCGCGCTCCAGCCGCACCGTGCCCTACCTGAGCAAGGTCACCGGCATCCCGATGGTGAACCTGGCGACCAGGATCTGCCTGGGGGCCACCCTGGCGGAGATGGGGTACCGGGGCGGCCTGTACGAGGAGACGCAGAACATCGCCGTGAAAGCGCCGGTGTTCTCCTTCGCGAAGCTCCTGGACGTGGACGTGTGTCTGGGTCCGGAAATGAAGTCCACCGGAGAAGTAATGGGCGTATCGAAAGACTACGCCCTGGCGCTCTACAAGGCCTGCCTCGCGGCCGGCTACTCGCTGCCCTCGAGCGGCAAAGCGGTGGTGACCATCGCCGACCGCGACAAGGACGAGGCGCTGCCGCTGGTCCGGAGCCTGGTCAACCTGGGGTTTGAGATCGTGGCCACCGAGGGCACGGCGGCCTTTTTGCGCAGCCGGGCGATCACCGTGGAGGTGGCCCGCAAAGTGCACGAAGGCTCCCCGAACCTCGTGGACCTGATCCGCGGGAATAAGATCCACCTGGTGGTGAACACCCTGACCAAGGGCAAGCTGACCACCCGCGACGGCTTCCGGATCCGACGGGCCGCGGTGGAGATGGGCGTCCCCTGCCTGACGTCGCTCGACACGGCCCGGGTGGTCATCGAGGTGATGCGGGCGCGCCAGCGGGGCGAGGCAATGCCCCTGATCCCGCTCCAGGAGTACGTCTCCTAAAAAACGAGATCCCAATCCGGTGCAACCGGCGGTTCGTCATTTTAGATAAGTCAGGGTGCTCCTAAGTAAATACGTATCAGTGACGGTTCAGATGACGGCCTGGGGTTCGGCCGGGGACTGGCTCCATTTTCGGAAGGCAAGCAGAAGCATCCACCGGTAGCCTGCCGTGCCGAAAATGGTGCCTGTCCCCCTCTCCCAGGCCGAGCCCCCGCTCCGCCCGCAGGAGGTGCTTGAACGCGTGACCTACATCACGGACGCCAAAGTGGTTTCCCACCGGCGGGTGGCGGCCGGCTGCCGCCGCCTGGTGCTCGCGGCGCCGGACATCGCCCAAGCTGTCAAGCCCGGCCAGTTCCTGCACGTGCGCTGCGACGGGGGCACCCGCGCGGGGCACCCGCGCGGGGCACCCACGTCAGTGGGTCGGATCGGGTTGGGTTGGGTCGGGTCGGCCGACCCCCTGCTGCGCCGCCCCTTGAGCGTGCACGACGCCGACCGGGAGCGGGGCACAGTTACCATCCTCTACCGGGTGGTCGGCCGCGGCACCGGGCTTTTGGCGGAGAAGAGGACGGGCGAGCGCGTGAACGTCCTTGGCCCGCTGGGACGCGGCTTTGAACCGCCGGGGCACCCACGTCAGTCGGGGCACCCATGTCAGCCGGGGCACCCGCGTCAGTGGGTCGGGCACCGCCGCGTCGCTATTGTCGGCGGGGGCCTCGGCGTCGTCCCACTCTTTTTCCTGGCGCGCGAGCTTTCCGTTGGGGTACCCCCGGGCATCCAACCCGCTAATGCGGGTACCCCTGGGCACTCCGGGGTACCCCGGCGGGCGGTGGCCGTCTTCCAGGGCGCCCGGACCGCCGCCGAACTGGACGTGGTGGACTTCAGCATCCTGCCGGTCGATCTTTTCACGGCCACCGACGACGGCTCCCGCGGGCATGCCGGTTCGGTGGTCGAGCTGTTTCTGGACACGGTTTGCCACGAGCCCGTGGACTGGGTGTCGGCCGCCGGGCCCCCGGGGATGCTCCGCGCCCTGGCGGGCGCGCTGGAGACGCTCGGGCTTTCCGGCGAGTTCTCCCTGGAGGAGCGGATGGGCTGCGGCATCGGGGCCTGCGTGTGCTGCAGCTGCCGGATCGGTACTCCGGAACGGTGGGAGTACCGGCGGGTCTGCGCCGACGGCCCGGTATTCCCCGCCCGGGAGGTGGTCTGGGAATGAAAACGAAAACGGCGGTCGACATCGCCGGGCTCAAGCTCAAAAACCCGGTGCTCACCGCCTCGGGAACGGTGGGCTTCGGCGAGGAGTACGCGCCCTACCTGGACCTCTCCGGGCTCGGCGCGCTGGTGGTTAAAACGATCACGTTAAAACCCCGGGCCGGCAACCCGCCACCCCGGATTACCGAGACCCCGGCCGGGGTGATCAATGCCGTGGGCTTGCAAAACCCCGGCGTGGAAGCCCTGGTGGCGGACATCCTGCCGCGCCTGGCGCGCTTTGGGGTCCCGGTCATCGTCAGCATCGCCGGCGAAACGGCCGGCGAGTACGCCCGCCTGGCCGGGCGGCTGGACGGGGTGCCCGGGATCGCCGCCCTGGAAGTGAACATCTCCTGCCCGAACGTGAAGGCCGGAGGGATCGCGTTCGGCACCGAGCCCGCAATGACGGCCGAGGTGGTCCGGCGGGTCCGGGAGAACACCGCCCTGCCGGTGATCGCCAAGCTCTCGCCCAACGTGACCGACATCAGGACCATCGCCCTGGCCGCCGCCGGGGCGGGGGCCGACGCTCTGTCGCTCATCAACACGCTCTCCGCGATGGTCATCGACGTGGAGCGGCGCCGGCCGCTCCTGGGCAACGTGTTCGGCGGCCTTTCCGGGCCGGCTGTCCGCCCGGTGGCGGTGCGCGCCGTGTGGCAGGTCTACCGGGCGGTGGCGCTGCCGCTGATCGGCATGGGCGGCATCATGACCGCGCGCGACGCCCTGGAGTTCATCCTGGCCGGAGCGCGGGCCGTGGCCGTCGGCACGGCGAACCTGGTCAACCCGGGCGCGGCCGCAGCGGTGGCGGCGGGCCTGGAACAGTACCTGGCCGAGCAGGGGATCGGGGACATAAACGAACTGGTGGGCGCCGCCCACCGGACGGGAGGTTAAATCGCGATGTCGGAGTCGAGGGTACCCGGGGATACCCGGGGGCACCCGGGGGCACCTGCGTCAGCGGGTCGGCGGGTCGGCGGGTTGGCGGGCCGGCGGATTCTGGTGGCGCTGGACGTGGACGAGCGCGAGCGGGCGCTCACTCTGGCCCGGGAACTCCGGGACGAGGTGGGCGGCTTTAAGATCGGCATGCGGCTCTTTTTCCGCCACGGCCCGCGGATCGTGGAGGAGCTGGCCGCCGCCGACGCCCGGCTCTTTCTGGACTTAAAACTGCACGACATTCCAGAAACGGTGGCCCAGGGGGTGCGGGCGCTGGCGGGCCTGGGTGCGCACATCATCAACGTGCACGCCGCCGGGGGCCTCGCCATGATGCGGGCGGCGGCCGAGGCGGCGCATGCGGAGGCGGCGCAGGCCGGGGTCCCGGTTCCGAAGCTCGTGGCCGTCACCGTGCTGACCAGCCTGGAGCAAGAGAACTTAAGCCGGGAACTGGGCTTCGGGAAGAACCTGGAACAAGTGGTTCTGGCCTGGGCCGGGCTGGCCAAGGCCGCCGGCCTGGACGGCGTGGTGTCCTCGCCGCTGGAACTGACCACGCTCCGCACCGCCCTGGGGCCGGACTTCCTGCTGATCACGCCGGGCATCCGCCCGGCAGGCGCCGAATTGCAAGACCAGAAACGGGTGCTGACCCCGGCGCAAGCCGTGCAGGCCGGCGCCGACTACCTGGTGATCGGCCGCCCCATCACCGCGGCCCCCGACCCCGTGGCCGCCGTGCAAGCCATCGCCCGGGAACTGGCGGCGGTATAAGGAGACATTTATGTTCTGGCCGGTTAGGAAGAGCAAGAACGCCCGTTGGGTCGCCGCCGACGCCCTGCGGGAACTGACCGGAGATGCGGTCCAAGAACGGTTCCGGGCCAAAGCAGCCCGCAAGTGCAGATCGGATTAGCGCCGCTGTGTGCTGCTGAATAATTAACAGGGCTTTTCCGACTTCCGGAGACGGTTAACCGGCAACCCGTCGCTGCCAGTCTACAACTGGCGGCGTTTTTATTGCCCCTCCCCCTCCTCCCCCGCAAAAATTATTGACATAGACCTTTAATTCTGTTGCGGATGATTCTCACCCGCAAATCACATTGCTCCAGCCACTTTTTTATTTTAAGGAGGTGCTGTCGGGATGGAACCACGGATCCTTGACGGCAAGGCGGTTGCGGGCCGGGTGAAGGCCGAGGCCGCCCGTGAGGCGGAGGCCTTCAGGGAAAGGTACGGACACCCTCCCGGCCTGGCGGTGGTCCTGGTCGGGGACAACCCGGCGTCGCAGACGTACGTGCGGAACAAGGAAGCCGCCTGCCGGGAGGTGGGTATCGACTCCGAGGTATACCGTCTGGAAGCCTCGGTGCCGGAGGCGGCGGTGCGCCGCCTGCTTGAGCAGCTGAACGAGAGAATCGACATTCACGGCATTCTGGTACAGCTTCCCCTGCCGCCGCACCTCGACGCCCGCATGCTTATGGAAGCCATCCGGCCCGAGAAGGACGCCGACGGGTTTCACCCCCTGAATGTCGGCCGCCTGGTCACCGGCGAGGCCGGCATGATTCCATGCACACCGCGGGGGATCATCACGCTCCTGGAGCGGTCGGGCGTTTCCATTGCCGGAAAGCACGCCGTGGTCGTCGGCCGCAGCAACATCGTCGGCAAACCGGTGGCGCTGTTGCTCCTGGAGCGCCACGCCACGGTGACGGTGTGCCATTCGCGGACGCCGGACCTGGCCGCCGTGACCTTGGGCGGCGACATTCTCGTGGTGGCCGTGGGCCGGCCCCAGATGATCACGGGGAACATGGTCAAGGAGGGGGCGGTGGTGGTCGATGTGGGGATCAATCGGCTGGACGGCCGTTTGGTGGGCGACGTGGACTTTGCCTCGGTGCAGCCCAAGGCCGGATTCATCACCCCGGTGCCCGGGGGTGTCGGACCCATGACGGTGGCCATGCTCCTCGCCAACACCGTCGAAGCGGCCTGGCGTCTCGCCGGTTTGCCGGAGGGGAGTGGAGATGCCACTGGCACCGGCATATGACCTAATTTCGGAAACAAGGAATGCAGACGATTTGTCTTTCGGTGGACGGGAAAAAAATGGCCATACCTGCTGGGGCGACATTCCTGGAAGCGTATCGCGGCTAAGGCGTGGATGTACCAACCTTGTGCCACCATTTGATGGGCCAAGCGGTCGAAAAAACCTCCTGAATTGTTCCTGATCACGCACGGAGGCAGTACCTAATCCGGTTTAACTGCCGTACACCCGGCTTAATAGGCAATTCACAGTCCAACCGGTGTATGGAAACCGGTTCTCCTTTATACTGGGTGACATCCCCCGGTGAAAGAGGTGGTTGGCGAACCGGTACCTTCTGAATACAAACAGGGCGGCGAAAGAAATAAACACAAACAATTATCGGTCGAAAGTAACGGCAAGAAGGGCAATTTTCCTTGCTCCATGCCGTTGGAGACAGTTTTGTGCTTGACCGGAACAACTATTTTCAGGGCAGGAGTAAGCAATGAGCAAAACAGAAAAATTTAGAGAAAAAATCAACGGAATCATCAGGGCCGAAGAACCCTGGGAAGCCGTAGGCCATACACCGCTGCCCCTGGTGACTGACTTGCGCAACTGGGACTTTCGCTTGATGAAAACTTACCGGCCCTTTTATGCACCGTTTTGCGATCTCTGCTGTTTATGCAATTTCGGCAAGTGCGACTTGACGCTGGACCGCAAAGGTGCCTGCGGCATCGACATGGCCACCCAGCAGGCCAGGATGATCTTGATCTCCTGCTTGATGGGCGCCGCCGCCCATGGGGCGCACGGGCGCCACCTGATCGAGCACCTTATTGAAAAGCACGGCGAAAATCATCCGCTTGATTTGGGGGACCAAGTCAATGTGGAAGCGCCGATCATCAGGACCGTGCTCGGTTTAAAGCCGAAAACCCTCGGCGACCTGCGCCGGGCCGTTGAATATGTGGAAAGGGAACTTATCCATCTGGTTGCCGCCACCCATACCGGACAGGAAGGAAGCAATCTGGACTACGAGTCTAAGGCCTTCCACTGCGGAATGCTGGACCACGTCGCCTTGGAGGCCTGCGACATCGCCCAAATCACCGGGTTTAACTACCCGACGTCGGTGGTTGAAACACCGCTGGTCGAGCTGGGGTGGGGCACCATTGACCGCACGAAGCCGGTGATCCTTCTGGTGGGCCACAACGCCGCGGCCGCCAACAGTATGACCGATTACCTGCGGCGAAAAAACCTTTTGGACAAGGTGGAACTGGCCGGAATCTGTTGTACGGCGCTGGACACCACCCGGTACAACGAGGGCGCGAAGGTGGTCGGCCCGCTGGCGCAGCAGCGCTTTTTTCTAAAAACCGGCATCGCCGACGTGATTGTGGCCGATGAGCAATGCGTGCTGACCGATATTCCGGCCCTCGCCAAAGAAACAGGCGCGGCGCTCATCGCCTGGTCGGACAAAATCTGCTACGGTCTGGACAACGTCACCGAAAAAGAGACCGGCGAGATTGTAAAAATGATTGCCGGGGAAAAGAAACAGGTCCTGGTTTTAGACCCCGACAAGGCGGCGCAAGCGGCGGTAGAGGCGGCACTGGCCTTGGCGCCGACGCGCAAAAAAACCATTCTTACCCCCGAGCAGGCCGTCGAGATCGCCGGCAGGTGCCGAAAAAAGTGCGAGAAGTGCAATCAAAACTGCGCCAACCTGCTACCGGTCGGCACGGCGGTCAGCCAGGCCGGCGAAGGGAATCTGGAACCGCTTGCCGATCTGTTCAGGAAGTGCACCGGTTGCGGGAAATGTGAAGCCGCCTGCGATTTTAATCTTCCCATCCTAAAGTTAATGGCGGCGGCGGCTGGAGCGGAGAAATACAAAGTGCGGGTCGGTCGGGGGCCGATCCACGACGTGGAAATAAGAAAAGTGGGTTCCCCCATCGTTTTGGGTACCATCCCGGGGGTGGTGCTGTTTGCCGGGTGTTCCAATTATCCGGACGTTGGCGACGTGGCCTGGATGGCGGAGGAGCTGGCGCGCCGCAAGTACATCGTCTGCCTTTCCGGATGCGCGGCAATGGCGGCGGGAATGTACAAAGACGCCGATGGAAAGACCATTTACGAAAAGTACCCGCCTTCATTCGACGCCGGCGGCGTCCTCAACGTGGGTTCCTGCGTCTCCAACGCGCACGTGGTCGGTGCCGCCATCAAGATCGCCAACATCTTCGCCGCTTTGCCCGGCCGGGCCAATTTTGAATTGATTGCCGACTACATCCTCAACCGGGTGGGTGCCTGTGCCGTGGTTTGGGGTCCCTATTCCCAGAAGGCCCTGGCCATCGGCACGGGCGCCATACGGTGGGGGATTCCCCTTTTGCTTGGTCCCCACGGGGCCAAATACAGAAGGCTCTTTATGAGCAAGAAGGAATACGACGACTGGACGGTTATCGACGGCCGGACCGAGCAGTTGGTCGATACCCGGGAGCCCACCCCGGAGCACATGGCCATCGTCGTGGAAACCAGGGAAAGGGCTCTGCCCACTATGATCAAGCTTTGCATGCGGCGAAACGACACTTCTCCCGGCCGGGCGATCAAACTGCATCAGTATATCTCCGTTTATAAAGAACATTTGGGTACGCTTCCTGACGACCTGCAAAACTTCGTCCGCACCGAACGGGATGTGCCCCTGGTTTACAAAAAAGAGGTGCTGGCTTACTTAAAAGCAGTCGGCTGGCAGCCGAAGCCGGCTTTGTCCCTGCCGACCATCATCGGCACTTACGAAACGAAGGTGCCCGTTTCGGCCACGCTAAGGTAGGCAGCTCCTACTATTTTCCAGCACAAAAAAATTATTTTGTAAAGAGCATCACCTGTGAGGGGAGGGCGCCAAGAATGCCTGAGGGAGAATTTCTATTTGTTCCGTACTACACGGTGAACACGTTAACCGGAACAAAGGCCGCCCGGGTTGTTTCGGACCCGGTTGAGGCGGCCGAGATTATCGACCGGGCCAGGAACCCGTTATACATTCTGGGGCCGGAGACCATCACCTCCGAAGTCGGGGAAAAGCTTTTGCTCGAATACGTGTTAGAAATCGTCAGGGCAAACAACATTCTCACCTGCGCCACGGCACACGTGAAGAAAAAGATGCTGGAGTTCGGGAAAAGACCGGACTGTGTTTACGACATCATCGAAATCATCCACTTTCTGAAAATGCCGGACTGGCAGGGGGTTAGGGGACGCGGTTCGCACGACTTGGTTCTTTTCACCGGCGTCAGATGTGATCTGGCCGAACGCGGCCTGGCCACCTTAAAGCACTTTGCGCCCCATCTGAAAACCTTCGCTGTTTGCCGGCGCGGCCACCCCAATGCGGATTACACCGCGCCGGTAATCCCGAGAATGGAAAAGTGGCGGGAGTACCTTGAGGGGATCATAAGAGGCCTTTATTAAATGAGCCGGGGATTCCCGGCCGACAAGCAGTCAAGAGGTGCGCAAATGAAACTGGCGGTTTCCGGGAAGGGCGGGGTAGGAAAAACGACCATCGCCGCCGCGTTGATAAAATCCTTTGCCCGCACCCACCGGCTGGTCTGGGCGATAGACGGGGACCCGGACGCCTGCCTGGCTGCAGCCATCGGCGTTCCCGGAGAGGTTGCCGCCCGGCTTAAGCCCGTGGCGGAAATGAAGGAATTGATCAGGGCGAGGAGTGGCGGCGGACACGTTTATCGCTTAAACCCCCGGGTGGACGACGTGGTCGAAAACCATGCCATTCGCCTTGGAAACATCCGGTTTCTGCGCATGGGGGAGGTAAAAAAGGGCAACTCTGAATGTTACTGCCGGGAAAATACCTTCTTGCGCGCGCTGGTTTCCTCCCTGCTTTTAGATCAGGGCGAAGTGGTCATTATGGACATGGGAGCGGGCATCGAGCATCTTACCCGCGGCACCGCCGGAGGCGTGGACTTAATGCTGGTGGTGGTGGAACCGAGCCTAAACAGCATCAACACCGCCCGTCACATCCGGAAAATGGCCGAGGATCTAGGGATAAAAAAAATAAGAAGCATCGGCAATAAGATCCGCTCCGAAAGGGAACGCAAATTCATTGACGAGAGCTTCCAAAACGGGGAGTTGTTGGGCTTTGTCGGCTACGACGAAAGCATTTGGGAAAACGCCATGCGAGAAAAGGACATCAAAGCCGGGGAGAAGTTGCAGTCCGAGGTGGAGGCGCTCAAGAAGAAAATTTTAGAAGGCGGGTGCGGAGAAATATGCGAATCTTACTGATCATTCAGGGCGATTACGGCCGCCGGTACGTCGAGGCCATGACCCGATACGCCCCGCGCGGTTGGGAGATAAACCACCACGTCTTCCCGGAAAAGCTCGCCATCGGGATCGACGATGCGCCGGAGGACTTTCTACCTCCCAACCTGCCGGGATGCGATCTCCTGCTGATGCTTCAGGAAGATCCGGTGGTGGCCGAGATGGCTCCCCATTTGGCCGAAATGACGGGGGCCGGGGCGGTGATCGCCCCCATCGACAACAAGGCCTACCTTCCTTCCGGACTGGCCAGGCAGATCAAGAAGAAATTGGCGCAAAAAGAAATTGCCATGGTGCATCCGCTGGTTTTCTGCGCTCTTACCGAGGAGGACAGCACCAGTCCCCAAATCCAGGCCTTCGCCCGCCACTTCGGCCGGCCGAAAGTGGAGATCATCCTGGATAAAGACAAGGTCGCCGCGGTGAAGGTCCTGCGGGATGCTCCCTGCGGCAACACCAGATACGTGGCCGAAAACCTGGTGGGGGCGCACGTCAAGGACGCTTGTGAGCAGGCCGGACTTCTTCACCATGCCCACCCTTGCGTGGCGACCATGGCCCATGATCAGGAGATTGGGGATACCCTGATGCACCAAGCGGGGTTGATGACCAAAACGGCGGTGGAAGAAGCCCTAAAGGAAGATCTCGACGCGGGGCTGAAAAACGCCCTCCTCCGTTACAGAGGGCATGGCTGCGAGCTGGTCCCGATTCTCCAAGATACCCAGGAGGTGTTCGGCTACCTGCCCGAGGCGGCCATGCGGGAGATCGCCCGTTTTGTCCAGTTGCCCGAAAGCCACGTTTACGGGGTGGCGACCTTTTACGACCAGTTTTATTTCCTCCGGCGGGGCAGGAACCAGATCAAGGTGTGCTGCGGTACCGCCTGCCACGTAAAGGGGGCCACCCGGGTGCTGGAAGAGTTTGAACGGCAACTGGGCGTCGGCCACGGGGAAACCACTCCGGATTACGAGTACAGCCTGGAACGAGTGGCTTGTGTCGGCGCGTGCGCCCTGGCGCCCGTGGTTGTTGTGGGTAAGGAAGTATACGGGGAAATGACGCCTGGGAAAGCAAGAAGCACAGTGGGGTAAAAGAGAGAGGGACCGGCTCCATTCCAATTCAACACGGGGGCAGAGGGGACTATAGAGAAATCCTGGTATCCTCCCTGCTCAATCGCATCTTTTGTGTTCTCCGTGTCTCTGTGGTGCATTTTCAGTGTTGTCCGGTGACTTCAAGGAGGCAGAGGATAATGCTACAGGTCCACTCCCCAGCTCAGCTGGCGGAGGTCCGAAAAGTATGTGAAAGCGCTTTTGCGCGACAAAAATACCGGTTTTTGGTGTGTGCCGGCACCGGTTGCGTTCTTGGCGGCGCCCTGGAAGTTTACCGGGAGTTTGGGCGCTTGCTTAGAGAAAGAGGCTCGCCGTCCGACGTGGAGCTGCTTTTTGAAGGCCGGGAAACCGAGGTCGGCACCGCCTACAGCGGCTGCCACGGTTTTTGCCAGTTAGGCCCCCTGGTGCGGTTTGAACCGGAGGGTGTTTTTTACACGAAGGTAACGGCGGCCGACGTCTCGGAAATCATCAGCGCCGCGCTGGATAAGAATACGGTGGTGGAGCGCCTGCTTTACCAGAACCCGGACGGAAGCAAAAGCCTGCGGGAAGAGGACGTGCCTTTTTACCGCCACCAAAAAAGGGTGGTCCTCGCCTACTGCGGCCTGATTAACCCGGAAGACATCCGCGAGTACTTTGCCGTCGGCGGATACCAGGCGCTGGCCGACGTGCTCACCCGGTACACCCCGGAAGAAGTAATTGACGCCGTCACCCGTTCGGGCCTGCGCGGCCGGGGCGGGGCCGGTTTCCCCACCGGAAGAAAGTGGGCGAGCGCCCGCCGGGCCGGCGGGGAACCGAAGTACATAGTCTGCAACGGCGATGAAGGCGACCCGGGGGCCTTTATGGATCGCTCCGTCCTGGAAGGAGATCCCCACTCCGTTCTGGAAGGGATGGCCATTGCCGCCTACGCCGTCGGTGCCAGCCACGGGTATATCTATGTCCGGGCAGAATACCCGCTGGCGGTGGAACGCTTAATTATTGCCATTGCGCAGGCCAAGCAACACCGGGTGCTGGGACCGGACCTCATGGGCACCGGATTCAACTTTGACCTCGAGATCTTCCGGGGTGCCGGCGCCTTTGTCTGCGGCGAATCGACGGCCCTGGTCCGCTCCATCGAAGGCTTCCGGGGAATGCCCAAAGTGATGCCCCGGCCCCGCACAACCGAAGAAGGCATCGGCGGCAGACCCACCCTGTTGAATAACGTCAAATCATTCGCCTATGTGCCCCAGATTATCACCAGGGGTCCGGAGTGGTTTGCTTCCATGGGGACCGAAACCAGCAAGGGAACAGCCGTTTTCGCCCTAACCGGAAAGGCCAAAAACACCGGCCTGATCGAAGTTCCCATGGGAATAACACTGCGGGAGATCATTTTCAACATCGGCGGCGGGACGTCCACCGGCCGGGAGTTCAAGGCCGTGCAAACGGGCGGTCCTTCCGGCGGCTGCCTGCCCAAAGAACTGCTGGATATGCCGGTGGACTTCGACTCCCTGAAGAGCGCGGGATCCATGATGGGTTCCGGCGGCATGGTGGTCTTGGACCAGGATACCTGCATGGTGGATGTGGCCAGGTATTTTCTGGAGTTCACCGTCAACGAATCCTGCGGCCAGTGTGCGCCCTGCCGGGCAGGCACTTATCAGATGCTAAAAATTCTGGAAGATATCACCCGGGGACGCGGCAAACCAACTGACCTGTCTTTGCTGGAAGGCATCGCCAAAGCAATTATGACCGGTTCCATCTGCGGCCTGGGCCAAACCGCTCCCAACCCGGTGCTGAGCACGCTGCGCTACTTCCATTCGGAATACGAAGCACACCTCGCTGAAAAAAGTTGCCCTGCTCTGCAGTGTAAAGAATTAATTGCCTACTGGATTGATCCTGATAAATGCGCCGAACCCTGCCGGCTCTGCCTGGAAAACTGCCCGGTGGAAGCAATCGCCGGCAAATGGCGGGCGGCGCCGGTGATTATCCAGGAAAAGTGCCTCAAGTGCGGCGGGTGTTTTGACATGTGCCCGGATAAATACCGCGCCGTAACAAAGGTCACCGGACCGGAAAAGTTAAACCTCCTGGAGAGGGGCCGGCCGGCAAGGGGGAGGGATTAAAATGGAGGCCGTTAAACTCACCATTAACGGCTTGCCCGTCAGGGTCCCCGGAAAAGGGGTGACCATACTGGAGGCCGCTTTAAGAAACGGCATCTATATTCCGTATCTCTGCCACCACCCCGATCTAAAACCGGCCGGCTTGTGCCGGGTGTGCATGGTCGAGGCCGACGGGAAAATGGTGGCCGCCTGCCGCACGCCGGTTGCCGATGGGATGCGGGTCGCCACCAAAAGCCCGAACCTGGACCAGTACCGCCGGCACATAGTAGGGGTCATCCTGGCCGAACACGAGTCGGACTGCCTTACCTGCGGGAAAAACCTAAACTGCAAGCTTCAGGAGGTAGCCCGCTACTTAGGCCTTGAAGCCACCGAATTCAAGGAGTTAAGGCGCGTCGAGCTTAAAAAGCCCCTGGACGACACGCACCCGTGGATCGTCAGAAACTACAACAAGTGCCTTTTATGCGGGATCTGCGTACGGACGTGCCGCGAGATCGTCCAGGTGAACGCCATCGACTTTGCTTTCCGGGGCCGCGCTACCACCATCGGCACCTTCGGAAACAAGCCTTTGCACGAGTCAAACTGCGTCTCCTGCGGCGAGTGCGTGGCCCGCTGTCCCGTGGGCGCCCTTTTGCCCAAAGTGCCGGCCGAGCCGGTCCGGGAGGGCGTCCTCATTCCACCCCGGGTTGTCGCAAGAGTTGAGCGCCGCCCGGAAACACCCCCTTTTCCGAAAGAAAGGGGACCGGTGGCAGAGGCCGTCAGCCTTACCATTGACGGCCTGGAAGTGAGCGTGGGGAGAGGAGTCACCGTTTTAGAGGCGGCGCAAAAGGTGGGCCTCTACATTCCTTTCCTGTGTTTCCACCCCGAACTCACGGGCTCCGGCGGATGCCGGGTCTGCGCAGTGGAAATCGACGGCAAGGTGGTGCCTTCGTGCACGGCCCGGGCTGGGGAAGGGATGGTCGTGCGGACCAGCTCGCCGCAGGCCCGGGAAGCGCAGGCGGCGGCGGTGAAAGGAATCCTGGCCGGTCACAACGGGGACTGCCTGAACTGCGCGAAAAACGGCCGGTGCAGACTACAAGAAGTGGTCGGCTACACCGGGGTCCGCCAGGAAATGGTGGGTACCCCAACCCCCTTTGCGGAAGTGGACGAGAGCCATCCGTACTTTGTTCTCGACCGCTCCCGCTGCGTCGCCTGCGGCATCTGCCTCCGCACTTGCCGGCAGATCAACGGCGCGGACGCGCTGGAATTTAAACGTGTGGACAACCGGAGGGTGGTGGTCCCCCGGCAGGGAACAAGTCTGGCCGAGTCAACCTGCGAGTCCTGCGGCGAATGCGTGGCTCGCTGCCCGGTGGGGGCCCTTTTGCCCAAGGGGCTGGTGCAGCCCGCCCGGGAAGTGGAAACGGTGTGTGCGGCGTGCGGGATTGGCTGCGGCTTATATTTCGGCACCCGGGGCGGCAGGCCGGTCAGTGTGCGCCGCAACCTCAACCACCAAACGAGCCGAGGGCGCCTCTGCGGGAGGGGCCGGTTCGGCTGGGCGCTACTCAATCACCCCGACCGCCTGAAAACCCCCTTAATCAAAAAAGACGGCCGGTTCGTGGAAGCCGGCTGGGAAGAAGCGCTGGACCTGGTGGCCGGCGAATTTTCCCGGTACAAAGGGAAAGAGGCGGTTGTTTGGTACGGCCCCCGGGTCACCAACGAAGAAATCTACCTGGCCTTGAAGTTCGCCTGGGCGGTGCTGGGAACGAGCAACATCGCCGACATTGAGTCGCTCACCAGCCGGGCCGGATTGTTGGACGGCCTGGGCCAAACCGTGGGCAACACGGCCATGACCGTTCCCGTCGGGCAAATTGAAAGGGCGGCCGCTCATTTGGTGATTGGCGCCAGCCCTACTGAGTCCCACCCGCTCATCGGTTACGAAATCGGCAAATCGGTTAAAAGGGGGACGAAACTGATCATTGCCGACTCCCGGGAAATACCCCTCGGCCGGTTGCCCCACATTCGCCTTGCGTTTCGCCCGGGTACGGAGCTTTTTTTGCTGCTGGGAATGGTCAGGGCTATTTTGGACGAAAAGCTCCACGACGAAGAGTTTATCCGGGATAGGACCACTAATTTTGACGCTTTTCAAAAATCCCTCGCCGATTTCACCATCGAGAAAGCAGTGGAAATCACCGGCGTTCCCGGCGCACAGCTTCGGGAAGCGGCCCGGGTGTACGCCACCAGCAAGCCGGGCCTCCTCTTCTGGTCCGAAGAAATCGCGGAACGCTTAGGCGGTCGGGACAGCATCCGGGCGCTGGCCCAGTTGGCCTTGGTGACCGGCAACTACGGCAAGCCGGGTGCGGGTTTCGTGCCTCTGGTCGGCCGGAGCAACTTCCGGGGCCTCCTTGACCTGGACGTTACCCACCCTTGGTCTTTGGTGAGCAAGGAAAAAGTGGCCGCCGCGTGGGGGTGCACCGTCCCCGAACCCGCTGGGTCGGTGGAAAACGAAAGGAAGGCCTGGTACATTATCGGCGCCGACCCGGTGAATCCAGGAGCGGCGGAGGCGGATAACGTGCGCCAGGTCCTTTCAAAAGCCCCCTTCGTGGTGGTCCAGGACATGTTTTTGACCGAAACGGCAAAGCTGGCGCAGGTCGTGCTTCCCACGGCCGGTTTTGCGGAAAAGGAGGGGACCTTTACGGCGGTGGACCGCCTTGTCCAGCGCGTCCGCCAAGCAGCCGAACCGCCCGGGGCCGCTAAGCCGGACTGGTGGATTATCTGCGAAATCGCCCGCCGCATGAAAGCCGGGGGATTTACCTGCAACCATCCCTCCCAGATCATGGCGGAAATATCGTCCCTCTACCCCACCCATGCGGGGATCAGCTACGACCGGCTCGACCCGGAGGTGGGGGGCTTGCGCTGGCCTTGCCCCGATAAAGAACACCCGGGGACGGACGTGCTGCACGAAAGCGAATTTTTCGGCCTGGGCCGGGCGCAATTTTGGCCGCTGCCATACACGCCGTAAAAAGCGCCGGCGGCCATGTCCACCCCCGTCCACCCCCGCGTGGCGACCATGGCCTTGGAACACTTTGATGCATCAGGTCGGATTGATAACCAAAGAAACCGTTTTCCTTGAAGGAGGAGGAGAAAAATGTTCCCGGTAGACGTGGGACCCCAGTACGAAGGCGAAAGCGTAAGAAAACACGACTTCTACGTTGAATTCGGCGGACCCCGGTGCGAATACAAAGGAGAATTGGTCACCTTAAGATCCACAAATGAAGTCGAGCACGAAAGAGTGGCCGTCATCGGCCCGGACATTAAAGACATGGCGGAGGGCACCACCTCCCCTCTCTTCATCAGCGTGGAAGTGGTCGGAGAACAACTGGAAAGAGATATGGAGCCCGTTTTCGAACGCCGTATCCACCAGTACTGCAATTACATCGAGGGTTTCTGGCACATGGCGCAAAGGGACCATGTTTGGCTGCGGCTGCACAAGGAAAGCCACAAAAAAGGACTGCAGTCTTTACAAGAGATCGGTCAAATAATGATCATGCTTTTTACCAACGAGCTGCCCATCATCGAAAAAATGCAGGTCACCTTTATCACCGACCCTGAAAAGGTAAAAGAGCATGTTTTAAAAGCGCGGCCGGTTTACGACGCCCGGGACGCACGCCTGAAGGGCATGACCGAGGAAGAGGTGGAGGAATTCTACGGCTGTGTTCTCTGCCAGAGCTTCGCGCCCACCCACGTGTGCATCATCACGCCGGAGCGGATGTCCCTGTGCGGCGCCATCAGCTGGTTGGACGGGAGAGCCTCCTCCAAGATCGACCCGGAGGGAGCCATTTTTGCCGTACCGAAAGGCGAACTCTTGGATCCCGAAAAACACATTTACAGCGGGGTCAACGAGGTCGTGACGCAAAGATCCTTGGGCCGGATTTCTGTTTGCTGCCTGCACAGCGCCCTGGAAAACCCCCACACCGCCTGCGGCTGCTTCCAGTCGATCTGCTTCTATATTCCGGAGGTGGACGGCTTCGGCATCATCCACCGCGACTTTGTCGGAGAAGCGGTCATCGGTGCTCCCTTCTCCACCCTGGCCGCTCAGGCCAGCGGCGGCCAACAGCGGGAAGGGTACGTGGGAATGGCCATTTCCTATCTGAAATCCCCCAAGTTCCTGATCACCGACGGCGGATTGCGAAGGGTGGTCTGGATGCCCGGCACGATTAAAGAAATGGTAAAAGAGGCCATCCCCCCCGACCTTTTCGATAAAATCGCTTCTGAAAAGGAGGTCAAAAACGTCGACGACCTGATCGAGTTTCTCCAAAAAGTGGAGCATCCCGTTATGGGTGGTTAGCGGGCAAAAAGGGGCCTGGCCCCTTTTGAGGTAAGAGTCAATTTTCGAAGGAGGGGGAGTACATGCCTCTAAAACCGTCCGACATCCAGAAAAAGCTCCCCGACGGGGGGAAGAAGAACTGCAAGGAATGCGGATTTCCCACCTGTCTGGCCTTTGCCATGAAATTGATCTCCGGCGGGGTGTCGCTGGAAAAGTGTCCCTATCTTGATCCGGAAGTGAAGGAGTGGATCATTGACGCCATCACCCCACCCATCAGGCTGGTCAGCGTGGGCACCGGTGAAAGGATGCTGACGGTGGGGGAAGAAGAGGTCGTCCATCGCCACGAGAAGACCTTTTTGCGCCCACCCGGCCTGGCCGTGTTGATTTCCGACATCGAGACCGATCAGGCCATAAACGCCAAGTTGAAAAGGCTTGATGAATACGAATTCACTTGGGTAACCTTCAACCTGCGGGCCGACCTTGTGGTCCTTAAATTTGAAAGCGGCAGTAAAGAAAGGTACCTGTCCGTGGTTGCCGGGGTGGCCCGGGAAAAGCGGCCCATGGTGTTGATGTGCGAGGACCTGGAGGTGCTTTTTGCCGCCCGCGACCTGGTTGCCGAGCAAAAGCCGCTTTTGTACCCGCTTACCAGCGCCAATTTGGAGGAGGCTCTCCCCGGCTTAAAGAAAAAGGTCGTTCCCGTAGCGGTGAGGGGTCAAAACTTGGAAGAGGTTGTGGCCGTAACCACGAAGCTAAGAGCCGCCGGTGTTTCGGAGATCATGATCGACACCTCCCCGCAGAATCTGAAGGAGTCCCTCCGGGATTACACCCTGATCAGGCGGGCTGCTTTAAGGCACACCTTCCGGCCGCTGGGGTACCCGATCATTTCCTTCCTACCGCTGAAGGCCGAAGACGCGGCCCAAGAAGCGCTCTTGGCCGCGGCCCTGGTGATCAAGTATGCTTCGGTAATTGTGCTCAGCGACCTGGACAAAGAAACGCTTTTTCCCCTGCTGGTTCACCGGCTCAATATTTACACCGACCCGCGTGTGCCGCTGGCGGTGGAAGAGAAAGTCTACGAAATTGGTGCGCCAAACGAAGTATCGCCTGTTGTGCTCACCACCAACTTCGCCCTGACCTATTTCGCGGTGGCGAGCGGCGTGGAAGCAAGCAAAATCCCCGGTTATCTGGGTGTGAAGGGAACCGACGGGTTGTGCGTCCTGGCCGCGTGGTCAACGGGCAAATTCGCCGGGGAGACCATCGGCCCATTTATCAAAAACAGTGGTTTGGAAGGAAAACTGAAGAAAAAGAGGCTCATTATCCCCGGCTTGGCCGCCCGGATCAAAGGTGAGATCGAAGACGAACTGCCCGGCTGGGAGATCATTGTGGGGCCCAAAGAGGCCGAAGAACTACCCGCGTTTATGCCCAAACTGTTCGCCAAATGGAAGGAAGCAGAAGGAGGAACATAAGGATGATTTTAATCGGGGAAAACATCCATATACTGGCCAAAGTAGTGTCGGAGGCCGTCAGGGAGCGGAACGCCCTTCTCTTGCAGGAATTGGCCGTAAAACAGGCCGCTGCGGGGGTGGATTACCTCGACCTGAACATCGGACCGGCCAGAAAAGACCCGGAGGTGATGCGTTGGCTGGTGGAGGTCGTCCAGGAGGTGGTGGATCTCCCGTTTTCGCTGGACACCTTAAACCCCGGGGCAATGGAGGCCGGCCTCGCCGTTTGCCGGAAAAGACCGCTTTTAAATTCCGCCTCCGGCCGGGAAGACAGCAAAAGGGAAATGCTCCCGCTGGCCCAAAAATATAATTGTGATGTGATCTTATCGGTCCTCACCGACAAGGGGATTCCTTCCGACACGGCCGCCCGGGCCGAAGCGATTATGGAGACCATCGCCCATGCCAACGAGATCGGCATCCCCAACGAAAACATCTGGGTCGACCCCATCATGATGCCGATCGGGGTGGACCAGCCCCAGGTGGTGCAGTTGCTGGAGTTTATGAGCATGTTGCCGGACATTGCGCCGGGAGCCAAATCGACCCTGGGCTTATCCAATATGATCAACGGTGTGCCCCGCCACCTGAGAAGCATTCTAAGCCGGGTGGAGTTGGCAATGTTGCAGCGGCACGGCCTTTATTCGGCCATCGTGGACAGCTTCGACCGCGAACTGATCGCCCTGGTTCGGGGGGAAAGACCGGCGCAGACAGAACTGATCCACCGGGCGATGGACGAAGAAATCAACCCGGCCGACCTTCCGCCGCCGGAAGCGGAACTCGTCAAGACGGTGAACGTATTGGCGGGAAAAGTACTGTATTCCCACTCCTGGCTGGAAGTCTAGGCTTTCTCGTGGAAAGGAGCGGAAGGCTTTGATGAAAGAGTATCTGGAGACCTATAAAGGGAATGTCCTCGAGGTGACTTTCGGGAAAGAGGATAAAACAATTACCCTCGGCGGGGAAAACACCCTTCCTTTTCATTCATTTGAAGGAAAACTGCCTCATCCCCCGCTGATTGCGCTGGAGGTCTGGGATAGCCCGCCCCAAACGTGGCCGGAACACCTGCGCGCCCGCTTCGGCGACGTCGTTGCCTCGCCGGTGGCGTGGGCAAAAAAATGTCTGGAGGTGTACCGGGCGGACCTCATTTGTCTCTACCTGGCTTCCGCCGGGACCGAAGATGTTGACGTGCCGGCTTTAGCCTCCAGGGTGAAGGAACTCTCGGACGCCCTGCCGGTGCCTTTGATCGTTTACGGGGTCGGCGAGAAGGACGCCGACGCCCGGGCGCTGAAAGAGATTGCCGGAGCCTTGGCGGGCGACGCCGTACTCTTGGGGCCGGTGATGAAGGAGAACTACGAGGAGATCGGGAGGGCGGCCCTGGAGAATGGACATCGGGTGATCGCCCAGTCCCCGCTGGACATCAACCTGGCCAAAGAACTAAACATCAAGCTGTCCAAGTTCTTCCCCAAGGAGCGGATCGTCATCGACCCCTTATCCTCCGCGCTGGGATACGGCATGGAGTACAGCTTTTCGGTCATAGAGCGGATTAAACAGGTGGCGGTGATCTACACCGACGACATGATGAAAATGCCTATGATTGCGAACGTCGGCCGGGACTGCTGGAAAACAAAAGAAGCCCGGGAAAACACCCAGCAGGGGATTCTCTGGGAAGCCATAACCACCCTGACCCTGTTCCTGGCCGGAGCCAACCTCGCTGTAATGAGTTCACCGGACAGCATGCAACTGGTGCGGAAAATGATCACCGAGCTGTCTTAACAATGCCGCCCGCCCCCTCGGTACCGGGTACCCCGACTCTGCTCGGTTCGGCGCAAGTAAACAACGCGTGCTTGCCGCGCGTGCTTGCCGCCTGCCCCCGGGTACCCCGACTCTTTCCCGGCAAAGCCGTAGTTGGCCGAGATCGGCGAAACGATCTGTGACTTTCAGGTTCCAATCCACTTTTCATACACTCACTTCACCGTGCTTAGTAAGCATTTCACAGCCCAATCGTTGCCGGGGGGAAAGCGTATCTCCTATACTGGCTCCATAAAAGACAACTAATGGAGTATCAACTAACTACACATCTGCATCTTCAAGGAGGAGAAAGGACAGTGGATCTGACAAAAGCCCCGGCGGGCAAGGGCGGCCCCGGTAAAACAACGATGGCGGCACTTATTGTCTGCCACCTGTCAGCAAGATGACGGTCGAGAAAAAATGGCAGCCCAAAATCATCGCCTTCTGCTGCCACCACTGCGCCTACGGCGCGGCGGACACGGCCGGGATAATGCGCCTGCAGTACCCCTCGGAAGTGCGGATCATCCGGGTGCCCTGCTCGGGCCGGGTTGACGAGGAGTCCATCCTGCGCGCCTTTGCGGGCGGCGCCGACGGTGTGGTGGTGGCCGGGTGTCTGGAGGGCAGCTGTCACTACCTGGTGGGAAACACCCGGGCCGGCAGGCGGGTGGAGCGGATGCGGACGTTTCTCTCCGAGGTCGGGCTGGAGGCCGAACGGCTGGAAATGCACCATCTGGCGGCGTCAATGGGCCCGTCTTTTGCGCGGATGGCGGCCGAGTTCACGGGGCGGGTGCGGCTTCTGGGGCCTGTATTCCCGCTGGTGCACGCCGCGGCCGCCGAAGGGAGGTGCGGTCCGTGATCGTGGCGCGGAGAAAGCCGGCGCCCCCGTTGCTGGCGGCGGCCACGGGAAAAAGCACCATCCTGGTGGCCGGATGCAAGGGCTGCGTGGCGGTCTGCGGGGCGGGTGGCGAGCGCGAGGTGGGACTGCTCGCGACCCAGCTTGAACTTGCGGCCAAGCGGCTCGGGCAAAAACGCACCGTGATCCGGGCGACCGTCGCCCGCCAGTGCGATCCTGGATTCCTGCCGCCGTTCGATAATCTCATGGAACAGGCCCAAGCCTGCTTTTCCCTGGGGTGCGGCGTGGGGGTGCAGTACATGGCGGAGCGCTATCCGGGCAAACCGGTATTCCCCGCCGTGGACACCGTGTTCGCCGGCGGCTCCCCGGCCGCCGGGCATTGGGAAGAACGCTGCCGCATGTGCGGGGAGTGTGTCTTGGGAGAAACGGGCGGCATTTGCCCGGTGAGCCGGTGCGCCAAGGAACTGCTCAACGGTCCGTGCGGCGGGTCGGTGAACGGGCGCTGCGAGATCGGACGCGACCAACCTTGCGCCTGGAATCTCATCTACGAGCGGCTGTCCGGCCAAGGCCGATTGAAGAATTTGAACGTCATCACGCCACCCAAGGACTGGTCCCGTGCGGGAGCGGGGGTGCGGTCCGTGGCGCGGGAGGACCTGATGCCGTGAGCACACCGGGCAATTTGCAGAGGGTTCTGGAACAGGGCCACTTTGCGGTGACGGCCGAAATCGGCCCGCCGAAGGGGGCGTCCGGGGAGAGCGTACGCCGGCACGCGGCCTTGCTCCGGGACTGCACGGATGCCCAGAACGTCACCGACAACCAGGGCGCGGTGGTGCACTTGTGCTCTTTGGCCGCCGCGGGGCACGTACTGCAGGCCGGGGGCGAGCCGGTGTTCCAGCTCACCACCCGCGACCGCAACCGCCTCGCCCTGCAAAGCGACCTGCTGGGCGCCGCCAGCCTGGGGATCAGGAACGTGCTCTGCCTCACCGGTGACCACCAGCAATTCGGCAACCACCCCCAGGCACGGGGCGTCTTCGACCTGGACTCGGTGCAACTGGTGGGCCTGGCGCGCCGGCTGTGCGAGGGCCGGTTTCTGAACGGGGACCAGGTAAAGCCGCCGCCGGAGTTGTTCGTCGGTGCCGTGGAGAACCCCTTCGCCGGCCCGCTGCCGTTGCGGGTGTTGCGGTTGGGAAAGAAAATCGCCGCCGGGGCCCGCTTTATTCAAACGCAGGCGGTATACGACCTCGAGTTGTTTCGGGATTTCATGGCCGCCGTCCGGGAGCAGGGGTGGGATAAGGAAGTCTTTATCCTGGCCGGCGTGGTGCCGCCGAAGTCTGCGGGTACCCTGAGGTACATCAGCAAGATTCCCGGCATGGTGGTGCCCGCTGAGCTCATTCGTCGCGTGGAGGGGGCCGCGGACCAAGTGCTGGAGGGGAAACGGTTCGCCGTCGAGCTGATCCGGCAGCTGCGCACGATCGAAGGCGTTCGGGGCGTCCACGTCATGGCCATCAGGTGGGAGGAAGCGGTACCGGAGATCGTCAGCGAAGCGGGACTGCTCCCCAGGCCGCAGGCCGATAACCATTAACCCACGAAACAGGGAGGTAAAGAGACAGACGATGCTTTCCGACATCGAAATCGCCCAGAGTGCCGCACTCAAACCGATAATCGAGGTGGCGCGCCATCTGGGTCTGGCCGAAGAGGATCTGGAACTCTACGGGAAGTACAAGGCCAAGGTTACAAACGGCCTGTGGGAACGCGTGCGGGAGCGCCCGCCGGGCAAGCTGATTTTCACGACCGCCATCACTCCTACCCCGGCCGGAGAGGGCAAAACCTGCACGGCGATCGGGCTGACGCAGGCCCTGGGCCGACTGGGCCTGAAGGTGGCGGTGTGCCTGCGCGAGCCGTCAATGGGCCCCACTTTCGGGGTCAAGGGGGGCGCGGCCGGCGGGGGTTACTCTCAAGTTTTGCCGATGGAAGACATCAACCTGCACTTCACCGGCGACATTCACGCGGTCACCGCCGCGCACAACGTGCTGGCGGCCGTGGTGGACAACCACATCTTCCAGGGCAATACCCTGAACATCGATCCCAAACGGGTGCTCTGGCGCCGGGTGGTCGACGTCAACGACCGGCAACTGCGCAATGTGGTGTGCGGTCTCGGCAACAAGGTCGACGGCGTACCACGCGAAAGCGGGTTTGACATTACCGTGGCCTCCGAGATTATGGCGCTCCTGTGCCTGGCCGAAGGGTTGCAGGATTTCAAGGAGCGGGCCGGGAACGTCCTGGTGGCCTACACTCGCGACGGCCGGCCGGTCTTTGCGCGCGACCTGAAAGTGGCCGGGGCGCTGGCCGTGATAATGAAAGACGCCCTGAAACCCAACCTGGTGCAAACGGCGGAAGGACAGGCGGCTTTTGTGCACGGCGGCCCCTTTGCCAACATCGCCCACGGCAACAACTCCATCCTCGCCACGCGGCTGGCTCTGCGACTGGCGGACTACGTGGTGACCGAGGGCGGGTTCGGCTCCGACCTGGGCGCCGAGAAGTTTTTCGACATCGTGTGCGGTTACGGCGGATTCCAGCCGGACGCGGTGGTCCTGGTCGCCACCGTGCGGGCCCTCAAAATGCACGGGGGGCTCCCCCTCGGCGAGGTCACCCGGCCGAACGTCGAGGCTCTCGGGGCCGGCCTGGCCAACCTCGACGCACACATCGACAACATTACGGGCAACTTCAACCTGCCGGTGGTGGTGGCGGTCAATCGCTTTCCCACGGACGCGGATGCCGAGCTGAACCTGATCCGGGAGCACTGCCTGGCCCGCGGCATCCCGGTCGCGGTCTCCGAAGTGGTCGCCCGCGGCGGCGAGGGCGGCCTGGAACTGGCGGAAAAGGTGCTGGCCATCCTGGCGCGCGCCCCCGGGGGCTTTCGCCCGCTGTACGACTGGAACCTGCCGATCAGAGAAAAGATCGAGATCATCGCCCGCCGAGTCTACGGGGCGGAGGGAGTGGTGTTCACGGACCAGGCGGAAGCGGACATCCAGACCCTCACCCGGTTGGGTTTCGACAGGCTTCCGATCTGCATGGCCAAGACCCAGAGTTCACTTTCCGATAATCCCCGGCTTTTGGGCCGGCCGAAGGGATGGCTGCTTACCGTGCGCGAGGTGCGCGCCGCGGTGGGTTCCGGCTTCCTGGTCGTCCTGGCGGGAAAAATCATGACCATGCCCGGGCTGCCCCTGGTGCCGGCGGCGGAAAAGGTCGACATCGACTCCGCCGGCAATGCGGTTGGACTGTTCTAGGAGACCGCTGCAAAAAACTCGCGCCTGGTTTTGTCAGGCTCGCCGTCCGGTGCTCACGTACCACCCAGTACGCTCCGCGCCGTCCGGCTTCGCCGCATCAAGCCATGCTTGTTTTTCGCGGCCTCCAGTCTTTTGGAATAGTTATCCATAAAGGTGTTTAGATCCAATTCTTTGTCCAATTTCTGGTTTTGCAACACTCTCCTAGGAGGAGAAGATTCCAGATGAGGTAGAGAAGAAGGGGGGAAGGAAAGATGCTCCTTCGAGCCTTGATTGTGGACGATGAATATCCCGCTAGAGATGAGTTGCGTCATCTTCTTGGCCGCTGCGGCTCAGTGCAGGTGGTCGGCGAGGCGGCCGACGCGCAGGAAGCACTGAAACTCATTAAGGCGGTCGCCTATGACGTCGTTTTCCTGGACATCTGCATGCCTGGCATCAGCGGCATTGAGCTGGCCCGCGA
This sequence comes from Bacillota bacterium, assembly GCA_040757205.1. NCBI lineage: Bacteria > Bacillati > Bacillota > Bacillota bacterium. The sequence goes on along the minus strand of JBFLXL010000010.1, from coordinate 22,764 downwards.
GCTGTGCGCCCAGAAAAACGGGCCGGTCATCGTGTTCGTCACCGCCCACGAGGAATACGCCCTGGATGCATTCGGTGTCGGCGCCGTCGATTACCTGGTCAAACCGATGACCGAAAAAAGGCTTTTAGAAGTCATCACCCGGTTGAAAGAACGCCTTGCCCCGGAAAAGGAGAAACCCCTTGCCACCGTGGCCATAATCAGACGCGGGAACATCATCCCGGTGCCGACGCAGGAGATCACCCACATCTACGCGGAGAGCGACCGCGTGATCGTCTGCACGTACGGTGAGCGGGCGAGCGCTCCCCAAATCTATACCCTGGAACAGCTGGCCGGCCGGTTGCCCCAAGACATGTTTTTCCGTTCGCACCGGAGCTATGTCGTCAATTTGAAGTTCGTCAAGGAGATCAAGCCGGATCTGAACGGTACTTATGTCCTGTATATTAACGACCGGCAAAACAGCGCGGTGCCGGTAAGCCGGAGCCGCGTTGCCGCCCTGAAGGAAAGGCTCGGCCTCCCCAAGCGCTTGCGTTATGAGAGCCGAAGCACATGATCGGCGCGAGAGCCGCCCGCAAAGGCAAACTGAAATCTGATCGAAACCGGTTCTAGTCCCACAACGTAACGCTTACTGGTTACGCTTGCCGATCCGAAAATGGTGCCTGTACTCCTCCAGGCTCTCTCCAGGCTCTCTCCCAGGCTGAGCCCTTCTCCCAGGCCGATGCCTGTCCCTCTCGAAATTTTTGTAAGGAGGCAAAGAGGCGCATGGCAGAGGTTAAACTTTTTGTCGACGGCCGGGAGATCACCGTCGAAGAAGGCAGGACCGTCCTCGAGGCGGCCCTGGAAAACGGAATCTACATCCCCCACCTCTGCCATCACCCCGACCTGAAGCCCACGGGCAGATGTCGGGTTTGTGTTGTCGAGGCTAACGGGGTGCTCGTGCTCTCGTGCCGAGCTCCGGTCGTCGGGGGGATGGTGGTGAGGTCAGGCAGCGCCCGGGTGGATGAGGTGCGCCGCCGGGCGGTGGAGCGCATGGTGGTAAACCACCATGACGACTGCCTGGCCTGCGCCAAGAACAATCACTGCAAGCTGCAAGAGGTGGTCCGCTATATAGGGGTTGACCGGGAGCGGCTGAAGGGATTGAAGGCCAGGGAGCGGCAGCCGGTGGACGAGGCCCATCCCTTCGTGATCAGGGACTATAACAAGTGCGTTCGCTGCAGTATCTGCGTGCGCACCTGCAACGAGCTAACCTGCATGGAAGCGATCGATTTCTCTTTCCGCGGGTTTGCCACCAGGACCAGCACTCTTGAGGACGAACCGCTGCCGGAATCGAAATGCACGTCGTGCGGGGAGTGCGTGGTGCGCTGCCCGGTGGGCGCCCTGCTGCCCCGCAACGGGGCGCAACTGGCTTATGAAGTGAAGACCGTCTGCGGCTACTGCGGCTGCGGCTGCGGGATATATCTCGGCGTGCGCGACGGCAGGGTTGCCGGGGTGCGCGGCGACCGGCAGAGCCCCGTCAACCGGGGCGAGCTCTGCGTTAAAGGGCGCTTCGGCTATGCCTTCATTAACCATCCCGACCGCCTGGTGGCGCCGCTGATCAAGCGCAACGGCCGGTTTGAAGAGGCTTCCTGGGACGAGGCGCTTGAGCTGGTAGCCGGCGGCTTCCGTGAGGTGCGGGAAAAATACGGGCCTGAGTCGCTGGGGGGGTTAAGCTCGGCGCGGGTTACCAATGAGGACAATTACCTTTTCCAGAAGCTGCTGCGCTCCTTGGGGAGCAACAGCGTTGACCATTGCGCGCGCCTCTGACATGCCCCGACGGTGGTCGGTCTGGCCACTACCACAGGCAGCGGGGCGATGACCAACCCGATCGGCGATATCGAGGGCTGCCACGCTATTCTGGTGGCCGGCGCCAACCCGACCGCCAATCACCCGATCGTCGACTACCGCATACGGCGGGCCGTAAAGAGGGGCGCCCGGCTGATCGTCATTGATCCCCGCCGCACCCCGCTGGCTGAAATAGCCGATGTCCACCTGCAGCTCAAACCGGGGACAGACGTGGCCCTGCTTAACGGGATGATCGCGGTCATTTTGGGCGAAGGGCTGGAGGACAGGGATTTTATCGCCCGGCGGACAAACGGCTTTGAGCAGTTGAAGGAGTTCATCATGGAGCGGTACAGCCTTGACTCCGCGGCCGCGATCGCGGGGGTGCCGGCGGCCGACATAGCGCGGGCGGCCCGCCTCTATGCCACCGCCCCTGCCGCCGCCATTTTTTACTGCATGGGCGTAACGCAGCACACCTGCGGCACGGAAAACGTGCTGGCTTTGACCAACCTGGCGATGGCTACCGGCAATTTCGGCAAGCCCAACGCCGGTGTCAACCCGCTGCGCGGCCAGAATAATGTCCAGGGGGCCTGTGATATGGGCTGCCTGCCCAATGTCCTGCCCGGCTACCAGCCACTGCACAGCGATGGGACCACTTACTGGCAGCGGCTGGCGGGTGAAGAGGCGGCGGGAGCAAAAGCGGAGCTGGTCACCGCTCTGGAGTTTGATTTTTGCGGCGCTCACCCCCAGGCTGTGCCGGCCGCTATGGTCAGCGACCATATCCGGGCCAAGTTTTCGCAGGCCTGGGGGGTGGAACTCTCCGATATCCCGGGGAGGACGATCAACGACATGTTTCATCCTAACCCCGGCCGGCGGTGCAAGGCCTTGTACATTATGGGAGAGAACCCGCTGCTCACTTCTCCGGACCTGCGGCATGTGCGGGAAGCGCTTGAAGCGCTGGATTTTTTGGTTGTGCAGGATATCTTTCTCACCGAGACGGCCCGGCTCGCCGATGTCGTCCTGCCGGCGGCCTCTTTCGCCGAGAAAGAAGGCACCTTTATCAACACGGAGCGGCGAGTGCAGCGGGTGCGCCGTGCTGTTCAGCCCGTGGGGCAAAGCAAGCCGGACTGGGAGATCATCCAGGCGCTGGCGGAAAAGCTGGGTCTTCCCTGGAGGCATTCTTCTCCGAAAGAGATATGGGAGGAGGTGCGCCGGCTCTCACCCCACTATTTTGGCGGGATGAGCTACGAGCGCCTCGAGGAGCGGGGGCTGCAGTGGCCCTGCCCCACGGAGGATCATCCCGGCACGGCCATCATGCACCGCCGGTCATGGCGAGGCGAAGAAGACAAATTTGCCCGCGGCGCCGGCTTGTTTTCGACCGTCGATTACCGCCCCCTGGCCACGGAGAAGCCCGATCGCGATTATCCTTTTGTTTTAGTCACGGCCCGCAAGCTGTATCACTATCACACCAGGAGCATGACGGCCAGGGTCGGGGGCCTGAACGAGCTGCTCAGTGAGGAGCGGGTGCAGATCAACCCCCAGGACGCCGGCAAGTTGGGGGTAGGCGCCGGGGACACGGTCAGGGTCAGCTCGGCGCGCGGCTCAATTGAGACGCGCGTGGAGATTACCGCGCAGGTGCCTGAGGGCGTGGTATCGTTGAGCTTCCACTTCGCCGATGCGCCGGCCAATGTGCTGACCAACCCGGCGGTATGCAGCATGTCCGTGGCCTCCGCGCTGAAAGCGTGCGCCGTTAACATTGAGAAGAAAGTGGGTGGTCCAAAATGAGCGAGGCCCGGGGAGATGACTACCGTTGGCTGGTCGGCCCGGAACCGGTTTCACGGGCGGCCCATCCGGAGAAGGGGAAGGCCCTGGTTGAAGGCGAGCCGGTCCCGGTGGCGGATGCTTTAAACAAGATTGTGGAGAAGGTCAGCCGGGCCAAAAAGCCGGTGATGGTCGTCCCCGCCCGCCTGGTTCTCTGGTCCTGGGAAGACGGCCTCCCGGGGAGGGCTAAAGCGATCAGGGAGTTGGCCGCGGCCATGGGGGCGGAAATCCGCCCGATCTATGATCTGCGTCCCCCCTATCCGATGGCCAGGACGGCGTGCGAGATCAATCCCTACCACGGCGACCTGGTTATCGCTCACGAAAAATATGACGTCGCTGTTTTTTACGGGGTGGAGTGCCTGTATGCTGACGTGGCCTTAAAGATTATTGATCAGGGCACCAAGTGCTATACGATCGCCCTCTGCGGAAAGATGGGCCATGTTGACGCTTCCATTACCCTGCGCGATACCGGGATAGACCGGCTCCATCAACTGGCGGAGATGTTCCGCACCGCCACCTACCGCTGCCCGGCACCACCGCCCGGCCCAGGCAACCCCGGCCCCACCGGCTGCGGGTCCACCAGCACCGTCTTCTCATGCGCATAAACCACAAACCCTGGCCGCGCGCCCTTGGGTTTTTGCACGTGTTTGCGCAGGGTGTAGTCCACCGGCACCTTTTTCCCCTGGCGGGACTTGCTGAAGTAGGCCGCCCACCCGGCCGCCTCCAGAAGGGCCGCGTCGTTCACCGCCCGCCCGCCGGTGCGGATGATCACGTGCGCCCCGGGGATGCTCTTGGCGTGCAGCCAGAGGTCGTCGGGACGCCCGAGCTTGAAGGTGACCAACTCGTTCTGGCGGTTGTTCCGGCCCACGTACACCACCGTCCCGTCCGACGTCACCAGCTCCAGCGGCCGCGGTTCGGCCGCCTTCTTGGGCCGCCGCGCCGCCGCCTTCTCCCGCAAATACCCCGCGCCCGCCAGCTCCTCGCGCACCTCGTCCAGGTCCGCGGGGGTCTCGGCCAGGGCAACCGCCGTCTCCAGGGCGTCCAGGTAGGCGGCTTCGGCCTCCAGCTCGGCCAGCTCCGCCCGGGCCCGCTCGGCGCCCTTCCTTAGCTTGTTATAGCGCTTGAAGTAAACTTGCGCGTTCTGGGCCGGGGAGAGCCGCGGGTCCAGGGCGATCTCCACCGGCTGCCCGGTGTGGAAGTCCTCCAGCACCACCCGCTCCGCCCGCTCCGGGTTCCTGTCCATCCGGTAGAGGTTCGCGGTCAGCACCTCGCCCAGCCGGCGCAGTCCCTCGGCCTTCGCCCCGTCGGCGGCCGTCCCGTGGCAGCCCTCCAGGCGCTTTTCCAGGCGCTTTCTCGCCCGGGACACCGCCCCCAAAAGGCCCTCGCGCAGGCCCTTCACCCGCTCGCCGCCCGCCCGCGCCCGGGACACCCGGTCCACCAGGGCGTTCATTGACTCGCCCTCGGTCCGGCTCTCCCGGTGCCCGACCCGAAAGGCGGCGAAGTCGGCCGCTGCGCCCCCGGGGCCCAAAAGTACCGTCGGCTCGAAAAGCCCCTCCTCGGTCTGCGCGAAAAGGCGGGCGTACGCCTCCCAAAGGGCGAAGAGCTCATGTTCCCCGCAGTAGTTCAGGGTCAGCGCGGCATCCAGCCCGCTCCGGTGCACCACCTCGCGGGCCGTCAGGGGGCTCAAACCCTCAAACCGCCGCTGCAGCGCCTCCCAGACCGGCAGGTGTACCGGCAGCTCCAAAAGCAACTCTCCGAACGTCTCGGGCGAAAGCCCCAGGGGGGAGGCCTTCTCCCGGGGCGGGGCCAGGTACGGCGTGCCCGGCAGCACCTCCCGGTAGCGGCTCACCGCGTGGGTGTAGCGTTTGGCGGCGTCCAAGATCAGGCCGGTCTCGGCGTCCACCAGCACCAGGTTGCTGTGCCGGCCCATGATCTCGGCGATCAAAAGCTTCTTGCTGTCCCGCCCCAGCTCGTCCCGCGACAGGACGGCGAGCATCAGCACCCGCTCGAAGCCGGGCTGGACGAACGCCTCCACCCGCCCGCCCTCCAGGTGTTTGCGGCACACGCTGCAGAAAAGCGGGGGCGAGAGGGGGTTTTCCAGCCGCTCCCCGGTCAGGTGCACCCGCGCCTGCTGCGGGTGGGCGGACAGAAGCAGGTGGTAAGTCGTGCCCGGGGTGCGGAACTGCAGCACCAGGGTCAGCTTCTCCGGCTGCTGCACCCGCTGGATCCGGCTGCCGGCCAGTTTCTCCTCCAGCTCGCGGCGCACCGCCGCGAGCACCAGCCCGTCGTAAGGCATCCTAGCAAAGGCCCCCTGCATTTCCGAATTCGTTCCACCCAGTATACCACAATCCCGCCGTTTATCCGGTCGCTCGCACTTCCGCTTATCGCGAGGCAACCCTAAAACGGAAAGAGAACACAAAGGGTAAACGGGCACACTTGTAGAAAATACCCATAAAGAGGTCGCACAGAACAAAACTTTCCAAGGGCGGGGAGCGCACGTGGGCAAAGTGGACGAGTACCGGAACCGCCTGAAGTCCCTCGCGGACTGGAAGCCGTTTTTGCTGGCGGAGTCCGGCCTGCCGGGGAAACGGGCGAGCCTGGAGCTCCTTGAGGCGGTGGCCGCCGAGGGCACCAAAGCGCTCTTTCTGGAATTGGCCGCGTACACCCCCGAAAAGGCGCCCGCCGACTCGCCCCACGAGTTCCTCGCCGCGTGCGGGGTGGCCGGACTCGGGAAGCTGATTGGTTGGGGCGACACCGACCTTCTGCCCGAATTGCGCCGCCACGCCCCCGACCCCCGCTGGCGGGTCCGGGGGGCCGTGGCAAAAGCCCTCCAGTACATCGGCGACGCCGACATGGACTTATTGCTCCGGGAGATGGACGCCTGGAGCCGGGGCAGCCTCTACGAACAGAGGGCCGCCGCCGCGGGCCTCTGCGAACCGCGCCTGCTGGCCGAGAAAAAACACGCCCTGGCCGTGCTCGCCCTCCTCGACCGCATCACCGCCGGGCTCCTCACGGTGGACGATCGCACCAGCCCTGAGTTCAAGGCCTTGCTAAAAGCCCTCGGTTATTGCTGGAGCGTGGCCGTCACCGCTCTGCCCGCCCCCGGCAAAGAGATGATGGCCAAGTGGTTTTCATCCCCGGACAAGGACATACTCTGTGTAATGCGCGAGAACCTGAAAAAGCAACGGCTCACCCGCTTGGACGCCGAATGGGTCCGGGAAGCGCAGCAGCGCTTGGCTGGAGAGCAAGTATGATTTCCCGGCCAGGGTTGGCGACCTATATAAAAAAATCAAGCCGCTTATCGCCGTCGATTTACTGGTATACACTCCCGGTGAATTTGCGGAGATGAAAGAAAACAAGTCCCTTTATGAAAGTCGTTTTGCGGGAGGGGAAAGTGCTTTATGAAGCGGAGTGCTAAAGAGGAGGGCCTGCGCTGGTTGGAGCAGGCGGAGCCCACCTCACATCTTTCCGCCGTGCTTGATCGCCTCGTAGATGAACTTCCAGCCGTCGGCCGTCCGCGGGCGGTTGCCACGAAACTCGATGCTGGCCAGCATCTGAATGTCCCCCGGCGGGACGTCGTACCGCTCCTGGAACTCCCTGAGCTCGTCCGCAACGGCGCTCGCCTTCCCGGCCTCCGGAACGACCCTCCGGCCCAGGAGGTACCCGATGTCTGTGCCCAGCACCTGGGCGATGTCGAACAGGTGGTTGGCCGCAACCTTCTTAATTGAACCGGATTCGATCTGTGAGATGTAACCCTTGGTGACGCCGACCCGCTCGGCCAGTTCGGTCAGGGTGATACCTGCCTCTTCCCGGAGCCTCTTGATGCGCTGTCCAAAGTCGGTGTCCTTCGCTTCGGGCATTTCGGCTTTCCCCCCTGACACTATTATGCCCATCCGGTTTACTCTTGTAAATCATGTTCTTGGCCCTTGACAGAACGGCCAACGCAGTTTAGGATAGTAAACACAGTTAAGTTCAATTATTCAGAGCAATAGTGGAATTGACAACCAACAAGTTCCAGCAAAGAGAAAGGGTGAAAGAATGGAGGTCGCGATCGGTGAGTGCCTTGACCGCTTACACTACGGTGACCCGGTGCAGAGGGAGAACCTTACCCTGGTTCCCCTGTTCTTCAGCGTGGAAGTGCCCGTGTCGTACCTGCTCCTGGAGGAGGCTCTCGAACAGCGGGTACTGCAAATCGGGGAGGTCAGCGAGGGGGGCTCGGTCAACGAAGTCTTGGTGAGGAACAGGGCCGAGCAACCGGTTCTCATCCTCGACGGCGAGGAGCTGGTCGGGGCGAAGCAAAACCGGATGGTCAACGCCACGGTCCTGATCCCGGCCAAGAGCGAGGTCAAAGTGCCGGTGAGCTGCGTCGAGCGCGGGCGGTGGCGCTACAACGCCCCGGAGTTCCAAAAGGCGGGGGTGTTCGGGTATGCATCGCTTAGGATGCAGAAAGCGGCGCGCGTGGGCCGAAACCTGGAGGCCGGGGAGCCGTTCCTGGCCGACCAGGGTGAGATCTGGGCCGAGATCGACCGCAAGCAGCGCGCGATGGACTCGCGTTCGGACACCGACGCCATTCACGACGTGTACGCCCACTACGAAGCCAAGCTGCACGGCCTGGTGGGCGGCCTGGAACCGGGCGCCGACCAGGACGGCGTGGCCGCCTTCATCGACGGGCGGTTTGCCTGCCTGGACCTCTTCGCCTCTGCGGCAACGCTCAAGGCGGTGTGGGGCAAGCTCGTCAAAAGTTACGCCATGGACGCGCTCGAGACCGCGGGCCGGAAAGAGGCGAACGGTCAGGCGGACTTCGGCGGTGTACTGGAGCTGATCCGGGGCTGCGAGTACCGGGTCTACCCATCGGTGGGCCAGGGGACCGACATCCGCCTGCGGGGCAGGGGCGTGGTGGGGGCGTGCCTCCTGGACGAGGGCGGCCTTTTGCACCTGACGGTGTTCGGAATCAAGGGTTCGGAGAGCGAAGCGCGGATGGCCCGGCCGAGCAGGAGAAGGTTCACGCTCTAGACCAGGCAAAAACCGCCTAACACCAAAAACCGCCTAACACCTATTGATCACCGCCGATAAAGTACGATATAATGTGAGCAGTCATGCTGCAATACAGAAACGCAGCAATGTTGTCAAACGGCCGGAGGGATAAGTATGGGCGAAGTTGTAGGTAACGTATCCGTGCAGAAACGGGGTGTGGTCAGCCTGGGATTGGTCAAGGGCCGGATTCCTCTTGAGGACGGGGACGTGCTTCAGGTAATGATTGAAGACGGCAAAATCGTGCTGATACCGATGAAAATGATTCCTGCGGAACAGGCATGGTTTTGGACTGCAAAATGGCAGGAAGCGGAGAAACAAGCGCAGGCGGACCTCAAAGCCGGTAGAACAAAGGCTTTTCCCAACGTGGATGAACTGCTGGAGGATCTGGACTCGTGAGGTTCGAACGGACCGAGCGATTCAAGAGGGCTTACCTCAAACTGGACGAGCAGAAGCGCCAAGCAGTAAAAAAGGCCCTGCGGCTGATGTCCACCGACATTAACCATCCCTCACTCCGGGTCAAGAAAGTCCAGGGCACAATAGACGTTTGGGAAGCCAGAGCCTCAGCAGGCCTGCGCCTCACGTTCAGCTGGGCGGGAGACCTGATCATCCTTCGCAACTGCGGCGAACACGACAAAACCTTAAAGCACTCCTAAGCCACGCCGGCCTTCTGCTGGAATGCGGTCGAGTCGAGGCCGGCGGTTCGTGATGGACAATACTCCGGCCGCAACAAGGCTCTTAACCTTAGTGGAGGGGGTCCAAGGCAAGGCCGACCCCGTTCCCCTTGGAAGCTGCCGGACGACTTTCACGGGATATCGCGCGATGAGCGGATCGGCTGTGATCACGGGCAGGCAACTCCTCCAACTGCGATTGCGCCACAAGCATGCGGTCGAACAGGAAGGAACGGCAATGAAGCAGAAGCCTGATGAACTCTCCGGTTCCGGTCTTTCCAACCTCCGCATCGCCCGCTACCGGGTTGAACTGGAAGCGGGCGCGGATGGGTTGCTTTTGCCCCGCTACAAAGGTTCCACCTTGCGGGGCGGGTTCGGAAGCGTCTTTCGCCGGATATGCTGCGCCCAAAGGCAGGACGAATGCCACGGCTGCCTGCTTCAGGAATCCTGCCCCTTTGCCTACGTGTTCGAGACCGCTCCGCCCGCCGGCGCGCAGGCCCTGCGGAACCTGGAGAGCGTCCCGCGCCCCTTTGTCTTCGAGCCGCCCCTCGAAACCAAGCAGGAATACAAACCCGGAGAGCGGCTGTCCTTTCACCTGGTGCTTGTAGGGAAGGGCATCAAGTTCCTTCCTTATTTTATCCTCAGCCTCGATGAGCTGGGCCGCGTGGGCATCGGCAAGGGCCGGCGCCCCTATTCTCTCCGCGGGATAAACTTCGTGGGTCTGGACGGGGCGGAGAAACCCATCTTCAGCGCCTCCGACCGCACCGTGCGCGATCCGGGGACATCGTTCACCGGCGCCGAAATCATGAGCCAAACCACGGCCAACGCGGCTAATGACCGTCTGCAGATAAACTTGCTGACCATGACCCGGCTCAAACACCACGACCGGTTCGTGACCGCGCTTCCGTTTCACGTCCTGCTCCGCGGACTGCTGCGCCGGATTTCATCGCTGATGTACTTCCACCAGGAAGAGGAACTGGACGTTGACTTTGCGGGCCTTATCGGGCGCGCCGAGCGAGTCCGCACCCTGTCTGAGGACACGCGCTGGGTTGACTGGGACCGGTATTCCGGCCGCCATGACGCCCGCATCACCCTGGGCGGCCTGGTCGGCAAGGTGACCTACACCGGAGATGCGGCCGAATTCCGGCCCCTGCTCAAAATCGGCGAATACGTGCACGTCGGCAAGGGCGCCGTTTTCGGCATGGGCAAATTTCGGATCGAGGGCGCGGAATGACAATGTTTACCGCATGCTGCAGGGCACCCGTCCCCAAGGCGGCAGCCCACGCCCGCCAACCAATGCAGATCACTTGCCGAAATCCAGGCGTCTTTTAAGGCGAAAGTGAGACCCCGCCAGTATTTGGCGGGGCCGGCGCTTATTATGAGAGTATGGACTTGACGACCATTAGCGGCCGGGGCGCTGGTCGCGACGGGAGTTTTGTGTAATAATCAGGATTCGGAAGGGATAATTGGTGATCGCGTCGAAACTGGATACAAAGGTTATTAATGGTACCAAGGTACCAGGTGATGACAAGATGGGCAAAGACCCGGAAAGGGCCTTCGGGAACCGTAATCGCGCGGCTCTGGGGCGTATTTACCGTATCGACGCCCTGGTGCGCGCCCGCACGTTTCCCAGCGTGGCCCGGTTGGTCAAGGAATTGGAGACCAGCCGGCGCACCGTCGAGCGCGAACTGGAGTACCTGCGCGACCACCTGAACGCCCCCCTGGAGTACGACCGGACGCGGGGCGGCTACCATTACGCGCGCGACTTTCAACTGCCGCCTTTCACCCTGTCCGAAGGCGAAGTACTCGCCCTGTTTCTAGGGACCAAACTCCTTTCGCAGTACCGGGGAACGCCGTACGAAAAACTGATCGCGGACGCCTTCGAGAAAATTTGCCTGGCGCTGCCCGAAACGGTCTCCCTGGATTTCTCCCTGGTGAACCAGACCATCTCCTTCGCCGTGGAGCGGCCCCGGGGCGACGAGCAGCACTTGCTGCACCTGCAGGAACTGCTGGGCCGGGCCCTGCGCGAGCGGTGCACCGTGGAACTGGACTACTACTCCGCCAGCCGCGACGCCGACACCTCCCGCCGGGTCGACCCCTACCACCTGCGCCACCACCAGGGAGCCTGGTATCTTATCGCCCACTGCCACCTGCGGCGCGAGGTGCGCATGTTCGCTCTCGACCGGATAACGAACCTCCGGCTGACCGCTGTGCGCTTCACTCCCGATCCGGATTTCGACATCAGCGCCTACCTGGGGGACAGCCTCGCCCTCGAACGCGGCGGGGAACTGGAAGAGGTCCGCATCCGCTTCGACTCCCTCCAGGCCCGGTACATCCGCGAGCGCCAATGGCATCCCAGCCAGGAAATCGAAGAACACGCAGACGGCGCGCTCATCCTCACCCTGCGGGTGCGCGGTCTGGGCGAGGTCAAACGGTGGGTGATGAGCTTTGGCTCCCGGGCCGAGGTTTTGGCCCCTCGTTGGTTGCGGGAAGCAATAATTGGCGACATTAAGAAAACGAACAACATATACGGTTAGATGGTGATAGTCCCCTATTAAGCGGGTGATTGAAAATCATCTCTACACTGAAGTTGTTTCAGTTCCCTTATGATAGGGACAACTCGCCCCTGTGTTGGTTATATTTGGAGTAAACATAAAACTTATATTTCGTTGTCATTCTATGATGAGCAGTAGCATATCTAGTAAATGATCTAAAAACTCCAGTTAGGAAAAGGAGTGACAGCGATGACCTTTACGGTTTTGCTATTACTCAGCACGGCTTTGGTGTTGCTTACGGTGGCATTACTTCGTGCTCAGTAGTTTTGTACAAATAAGTCGTATGCGGACTGCAGTGGAAGTATGCCTGGGGGACAGGGGTGGAATGGCTATGAATAATCAGAAACTGAATCAACTGTTCCAGACACTTATGGACAGGCCGGACGTATGTCTGTATCCCTATCAGGAGAAGGCCAGTATGGCCCTGCTTTCGGCTCACAATGTGATTCTTCGAGCACCTACAGGAGCTGGGAAGACATGGGCGGCACTTCTGCCTTTCCTGTACGCGAAAAGAACTGGCATTCAATTTGTAGACCGTGTTCTGTACGCTCTACCCCTGCGCAGCTTGGCATCCCAGCTTCACGCATCAACAATGGACGCTTGTCATAAGGCTGGATGGGCAGTGGAAAGGGCTTATGACGTTACCAACACGGGAGGGGCTGGGACTAAGAAACTCTTTGTCACTATCCAAACGGGCGAACGGCAGGAAGATTCCTTCTTCCGAGGCGATATTATCTTTACAACAATAGACCAGCTATTGTCTTCATACATACTCGATCCCGTTTCGCTACCGGGCCGGCTGGCCAACATAAATACCGGGGCGCTATTGGGCAGCCTGTTGGTTTTCGATGAGTTCCACCTCCTGGAACCGGACAAGTCGATGGGTACGGCTATTGAAATGCTTGATCGGCTCCGTCCGTATTGCCGTTTCGTGCTTATGACGGCGACGTTATCGGACATAGCAGTACAGTGGCTGAGGGAACGGTTTGGTGCTCAGGTTATCGAGCTTACGATAGATGAAATCCAGTTCATTGAAGGTTTTAAGCGAACCCCTACCAGGCGCAAGTGGATTTGGTCTGAAGATCCCTTGTTGGCAAAGACGATCATTTCAGAGCACCGTCAACGTAGTCTGGTTATTCTTAACTCTGTCGGCCGCGCTCAAGAAATCTACAGGGAACTGGTCAGGCTTAAACCGAAAGGGACCGATGTGTGTCTACTGCATTCAAGGTTTTTCTCGGATGATCGTTTGCCTAAGGAACGCCAAGTCATTTTACGATTGGGGAAAGACAACCAGTTTAGTAGTGAGGACTTCATTCTGGTGAGCACGCAGGTAGTGGAAGCCGGAATGGACTTTTCGGTTGACGTGTTACACACCGAATTGGCGCCCATGAACAGTCTAGTACAACGAGCTGGGCGTTGTGTGCGCTACGGCGGGGAAGGTCTGGTAAAAGTCTATCCGGTCGTGAGCGTAGCCCCTTACGGTAGCAAGGTTGTAGACAAAACCGCAGATGTCCTCTGCAGGATTTCTGAGAAAGTGCTCCTGGCTCAAGATGAAGAGGAAGCAGTCAACGCCGTTCACGGTTCTTTCGAGCGTGATGAACTACGCGAGTATGATAATCTGTATCACCGTAGAATCTTGGTAGCCGAGGCAATGGACGGTCTCCGTCCGGGGGCAAGACAGGAATTGATCAGGGACGTTAATACCATAAACGTTCTACTGGTAAGTGAACCTGAGAATGTTCGGTTTGACATTCCTAGCCAATGGCCGGAAATGCTGTCGGTGCCTTATGGTACATTGCGTGGATTTGCAAGCAAGACAGAGGCTGGGCCGGACGATTGGGTGGTCGCGGTGCCAGTAGAGTCCGACGAAAAGGCGGAGAGTGAGCACGGCCTTCGATTCCGTTGGGAGAGACTTGCATCCGCCCAGGCCGGACTGCCCTGGATGGTCGTGATTAACCCCCGGTATGCTCGTTATTCACCGGAAGAAGGCTTGGTGCTTGGTGATAGCGGTCAGGAAGTACCGGTTAGTTACCGATCAAGGCAGGTTCAGGCAAAGTACCATTATCGTTGTGAGACCTACCTGGACCATGCAAGGCTGGTTTTGAACCAGCTTGAGGGAATCTTGGGCCGGGATGTATGCACTCATCGCTTTCTAGCTGAAGGCCTTGGGGTGCCAACGAAGACAATTGTGCAGGCACTGCGCCTTGGCACAGTCCTTCACGATGTAGGCAAACTCAGCGTCGGTTGGCAGAATACCGCCCGGAAGTGGCAGGAGCACAAGACACCAGGACGGGCACCAAAGGAACCTCTTGCTCACACGGACTTTGATCCGAAAACTGACTGGGATGTACGGCGGAATTTCCCGGATCATCCTGCCCACGCGGTGGAGGGAGCGTATGCGGTCACCGAGTGTCTATCAACATTGTTTGAAGACGCTCCAGGAGTGGCTTTATGTATCGCAACGGCCATTGCTCGGCACCACAGCGGCCATGCCCGAACGCTCAAGGACTATTCTCTAGTTTCAGGAGCGGCAGACATTGTTGGTAGATTTATTGAAGAGCTTGGATTGCCACCTCTCAAGCAGCTTCTGGACAAACCTGACAACCTGACTTGTGGTCGAGACGGTGATTTTGCCCGTAGCCTTCTGGCAGCAGCACGGGAGGATGATGCCAAATGGTTGCCCCTATACTGGTATTTGGTACGTTGTCTGCGTCTGGCTGACCAGGCAGGGACGGCGGAAGGAGGGAAAAGATGAGGTATGTGGTGCCCAAGCGGACACTGACCTATGCCGACACGCTTGAAGCGGTGGGACTCGGCAGTCTGCTTGAGGAGATTACAGGCTCGGAAGTACGTCTGATGGACCGGGGAGACCGCTATGTGCTAGAGGGGAAACAGCCTGATCCGTCGCCTGACTGGCCGTCCATCACCCCAGGCTACCCATTCATTTACTTGAAGGCAGATGGGGAGATGCCCGCTGGTCAGGTAATGGATTACGAACGTGAGCGGGAAAAGGCTAACCAGCTCAAGGAATTTCGTCAGGCCACAGGCAAGAAGCAGTTGAAACTGGTGCAGGCATTGGCGGAGCAAGGGCTATCTGAACCACCGTCACCGCTACCGGAGTACAGAATGGCATCATTTCTAGCTTCCATGCGCAAGGGATGGTCATCTGACAAGCAACTGTTCCGGTGGATTAAGGCAAATCCCGAGCCGGTTAATACGTGGGCGGCAAACAGATTGGGTGGAGATGAGGCTATAGAAACCCCCCAGAGCCTGCCGGATATTAGCAATAGTCAGGTGTTTAATCCTATTTCCGGAAAAGGCGTACATCGCCCCAAGCCGGACTCCACGACTGCGGGCAGCATTTCCTCAGAGGCAATCGATCCGTTTGCCGAATGGATGAAATTCCGCGGAGCCTATAAGTCGATGTTGCCTTACCGTAGCGGTGGGAATTTCAAGGTGTTTGTCCTCGAACCGTCCGACATTGTGGTAAGTCATCTGGTTGGCGTGTTCAAAGCATTACGTGAACTGAACTTGTGGGGGGGTATCCAGCTGGACATAGAGGCAGCACTCCGACTAACAGAAATCCTAATCCACCATTCGGACGTAATGGGTAACCAAATCCCTTTACGGAATAGACGGCCGCGAGATGTAGTGCGCGGCCTGCACCAAGCATACTTTCAAAGCCTGGGAACGGCGGCGGCGTTGATGAATTATTCCTTCGCTGCCTTACCTTCTTGGTTCGAGATCCGCAACCGGGACGACGCAAACGCTTTCATCGGCATCATCCACGAACACATTGGTGACAAGCGGCGCGACGGTGTAACCGGTTGCTTGCGGTCTTTGAACGAGGACCATTCTGGAGACGTGCCGGTGTTGCAGCAATATCGCAAGTGGTTAACAACTGGTGAGGCTGTTGATTTCCTTGACTTCTGTTACGGTTTTGCACTGCACCAGATGGAACGGCTGGGCAGGGATGAATGGGTGAAGGCAATGTCAACGGATAACCTGAACATTATTTTCGGGAGGGGGTACCAAATGCAGGACATTATCGAAAACCAGGGTTTTCAGAGTGTGGCTAGGGCTGTCAGAAACGCAACCGTGTATGCACTGTCCTTCCAGAAGCAAAGTAGGCGATCGCGAGAAGTACAGTTTGGCTTGGCCCAAAAGTGGAAGCAGAAGATTAGGGGTGGCAAAGAGGAACTTGTGGCGGCAATCTGTGACTTTGTCCATCAGTACAATTGGGAAAGCGAGAAGCTGGATGCGAGTGCCGATGGAAGCAACTCCGGTAGTAGACGGATACATCATAAGGTGAAGACCCAAGAACTTGATGAAGTAATCCGACTGGTTAACGACAAAGGTGCTGAACTGGTAGGGATGCTTCTCTTGGCCTACGGCTATGCCAGGGCTCCTAGGACGGAACAGGCTGAAACGGAATCAGAGACTAGCTAAAGGAGGACGTGCCGAAATGAAACTTCACTCTCTGGCCATATCGGGTCTGGTTACAATGAACCTTCATGCCTTGAATAACGAGGGTGCAGAAGGCAATACACTGATGACGCGTATGGTGGAAATTGTTGACGGTGAGGGTCAGTTGCACACGGTGAACGCCATTTCCGGTGACATGTTCAAACACATACAAGCTCAACACCTCTTTCACGAGGCGAAACTGTCGGGCTTGCCTCTGTGTGCCGGCTGCATGCAGTTTGATGCCAACCGCATTGCCCGGGACTCCGAGTTGGCGGAGCAAGTAGAGAAGAGCCCCGAATATGTGGAGGCAAAAGGGAACGGAAAGACTGATTCCTACAACCTTAGCCGGGTGCTGCAGGCTTGTGCGGTGGACGATTGTGAAGGAATCCTGCTTACCGGCTGGGCTGGGTCCAAGGCCTTAGCGAGAAAGTCCTGCATTGAATTCGGATGGGTGGTTGGTCGTCCGGCAAACACGCGTACGGAAATGTACATGCACGCTAAGTATGTTCCTGAGGGTCGCGGAACAGGATCGGGATCAGAACAGAATCTCGGTCAGAATATTTTTCACAGACCGGCCTCAAGTGGCCAGTATGCGGTAGTATTAAACGTCGATCTATATCGTGTTGGGCGGAACGACATCACCTTGTACTACGACCTGGAGAATGAAGAACGACTTAAGCGCATCCAGGCTTTGCTCAAGAGTGTGCTCTACACCTTCATTAAGCCCACAGGTGCTCATAGAAACACCCAGCATCCACATATTCTAGATTTCACCGGTGTTGTCTCCACGTCAACCAGTTCAGTGCCGGCACCGACCGTAAGCGCATTGAAGGACGACTACGAAAAAGAACTAAAGCTTATTTCCCAACACCTTAATTCTCTTTATTCAGAAAAGTACGTCGACGTTTATGGATTCATAGGTTTGGCCGATTTCAGTAAGATAATGGGCAATGTGGTGAAGACGGTAGAGCTGTGGGGGGATTAGGATGAGTGAGGCGAATCCAGGAAAAGAAGAACGGTGGCTGATCGGCAGTTATCGACCGACCAGCCTGTTTTCCTTGCGTATGACGCATGCCACGAATAAGGGCGGCAAGACACTCTTGGTTCCCACGCCTTATTCCGTGAAGCTCGCTCTCATCGATGCTTGTTTCAGAAAATACGGTGCAGTGGATGCACTATCAAAGGCCACCGCAGTCTATGAGATTGTGAAGGCCAGGCCTGTTCGGTTTCGCCCGCCGGCACACTGTATCGTACAGAATACCTTCATCAAGATCAAGCAAGAGGAGCGTGGTGCCCCAAAGGGCATTTACGGTCCCACGATAGCGTACCGAGAGTTCTGTTATTACCAAGGGGAACTGGAAGTAGCTCTGGGTATTTCGAGGTTGCCGGATGAATCCATAAAGGAACTGGCTGATCTCCTAGCACAAATAAACTATTTGGGCAAACGCGGCTCCTTCATACAGTTTTGGGGAACGCAGATCCAAGATGGTGCTCTCCCGAAAGGTTATACGTGTCCGGAGGCTCAGGCCGACATTGTTAACGGCGGCTATGGTACGACCCATTACCTGGATGACTTTGGCGATGTGCTAATCCACGAAAAGGACGGATTTGAGCGAATCAATTCATACGGCACGAAGCCATCAGCGCTAGGAAAATACCGTGTTTGTATCCCGACCTTGTTACCTTACAGATACGAATCGAGTAGTAAGCATTATACCTATTTCAGGAGAATTGAGTAATGAAAAGGGATGCTGAGAACCACCCATGAAAAACTACAATGTTGACATGCTTCGCCAAAAGGCCACCGATATTCGCCGGGCACAAAGAGTGCTTGCCGGCTACGCCGTGCTGGACAAGGAAGGATTCCTGGCTGACGACACCGTCGTCTCGTCGGCGAAGTATCAACTTATTGTGTTGGCTGAAGCAGCCCAGGCCATCTGTAACCATATTGTAGCCCGGGTAGCGGAGCGAACACCCATCGGATACGGCGACTGTTACTTGATCCTTGGAGAGCAGGGGGTAGTTTCTCCCGTTTTGGCTGAGCGGCTCGCGGATATGGCCAAGTTCCGCAACTTGGTGGTTCATCAATACGGAACAGTTGATGATGGCAGGGTGTTTGAAATAATCAGGCGCGATGTTCAAGACTTGGATCTGTTTCTTGCCGCGGTGTCTATTTTTCTTGGGGATGAACTAAAGTGATCGATGATTTAAAAAAAGCACTTAAAGCACTTACCGAGCACTTTTCCCAGCGTGAGGAAGTTCTTTTCGCTTACGTGCACGGTTCTGTCCTGGAAAGGCCGAACCCAAACGATGTCGATGTCGCCGTATACGTAAAAGAATCGCTTGTGCCCAGGGAGAGAGCATTGGACTACGAGTTGAGGCAATCGGTATTGCTGAACAGGGTGGTGGGCGGGGAGGCGGACCTCAAAGTGTTGAATTATGCTCCCGCGGCGTTTGCTTATCACGCTACGGCTGGTGTTTTGGTGTTCTGTCGTGATGAGGAAGCGCGGTACGCCTTTTTGGAGAATACCTGGCGGGAGTATTTCGACTACCTCCCGTACATCCGGCAGTACTTGCGTGATATCTTGACCCGCTGATTTACAAGGGAAGGTGGTCAAGTAGTGATCGGTGCTTCTGTTATCAGCGCGAAATATGGAATTATTTCGCACAATTTGGCTTATTTCGTCTATTTGATTGTTCCGTGATGCCAAACATGGTAGAATTCATCTCCCTACTACAATATGTGCGGGGAGGTGCGTTTTGCCTATGCATCTTGTCGTTTCGGACTACGGATGTGCGCTGGGGAAGAAGAGCGAGCGGCTGTTGGTGCGGCAAAAGGGAGAGGTGTTGAGTGAGACCCCGTTTTACGACATAAAACAGATCACCATTTCCGGGCGCGGGGTTTCCCTCTCCACGGATGTCATCCAGGAATGCCTGGAGCACGGCATTCAGATCAACTTCATCTCCTTCTCCGGCAAACCGTACGCCAAACTGGCGGCGCCGAACCTGACCGGCACGGTGCTCACGCGGCGGGAACAGTTGAAGGCCTACGACGACCGGCGGGGCGTAATTCTGGCGAAGGCTTTCGTCGAGGGGAAGCTGAAGAACCAGGTCAACGTGCTCAAGTATTTCGCCAAGTACCGGCGCGGCGCCGACACGGAAAAGTATGCCGAGATCTACCGGAAAATCGAGGGGATCGAAGAAGTCCGCAGCCGGCTGTCAACTTTGGATGCGGCACACATTGATGATCTGCGGGGACAGTTGTTCGCCATCGAAGGTCGGGGGGCGCATCATTACTGGGACGCTCTGGGGTTGCTCATCGGGGACCGGATCGAATTCCAGGGCCGGGAACGCCGCGGGGCGACCGACCCTTTCAATTCGGCGCTCAACTACGGCTACGGCATTCTGTACTCCCAGGTGGAAGGGGCGATCCTGCTGGCCGGCCTTGACTCCTTCGCCGGCTTCCTGCACACCGACCGCCCCGGCAAACCGTCCATGGTGCTGGATCTGGTGGAGGAGTTCCGGGCGGTGACCGTGGACCGGGTGGTCGTGGCGATGGTGACCAAAGGGCCTGGCATCGAAATGGAAGCGGACAAGTTGGGCGACGAAACCAGAAAGGAGCTGGGCCGGCGGGTCCTGGACCGCCTGGAGGGCGAAGAGGGCTTCGAGGGCAAGAAACACAAGCTGAGGAACATCATTCAGATGCAGGCGCGGCGGGTGGCCGGCTTTGTCCGGGGCGAGGGGAAGTACAAGCCCTTCACGGGGAGCTGGTAGCCGTGAAGACGCTCGTGTCCTACGACATCGTGGAAGACAAGATCCGGCGCAAGGTGTTCGAGGCGTGCAAGGATTACGGCCTGATAAACGTGCAGTACTCGCTTTTCTTCGGCGACATGACTCATAACCGCCGCGAAGAACTGTTCCAGCGGCTCCGGAGGATTATCGGGCGCGAGGAGGGGAAGGTGCTGATCTGCCCGGTGTGTGACAAGGACCTGCGCCTTTCGAAGGCCATAGAGGTGTCCGCGGGGATGCCTGCAGAGGCCGCGGAGGCTGTGGAGGCCGCCGCATCGTCCACCGGACGCGGCCGAAAGAAGGCGAAGGCCGGATGATGCTCAAAGTCAGTGACGTAAAGCAGTTTCTCTACTGCCCGCGGGTGGTCTACTTCACTTACGTGATGCCGGTGCACCGGAAAGTGACACGCAAGATGGAATACGGCAAGGAGGAGCATCTGGAGCTGGAAAGGCTAGAAAAGCGGCGCGGATTCCGTAGTTACGATCTGTCCTCAGGGGAGCGGCGTTATCGCACCAAGCTTTACTCCGAGCGCCTGGGCATGGAGGGTGTGCTGGACATGCACATTATGTGCGGCTCCGGCTGTTTTCCGGTGGAGTTCAAGCACACGTCCCGCCACCCGGGGCTGAATCACAAGTACCAGCTGGTCTGCTACGCGATGCTGCTCGAGGACCGGTACGGAAAACCGGTGCGGCACGGCTACCTGTACCTGATCCCGGGAAAGCGCGTCCACGTGGTGGAGATGACGCCGAACGCCCGGACGTTCGTGCGAAAAACACTAAGCCGGATCAGGCTGATGATCGCCCGCGAGAGCTTTCCCGCGGCCCCCGGGAGACCGGCGCGCTGCTTCGAGTGCGAATACCGCAACTACTGTGCGGACGTGGGCTAGTCAGTCCCTAGTCTCTAGCTTGGCTTTACAAGACTGGCTTCCGGTTGATATGGCGGCCGAAATGCTCTCGATCCGGTGCGACACCTATGATGCGGCACCTATCCAGGGTGGATTGGTTTGCCCCGTTACCAGGCGATGATGATCGCACGGGGTGCAGTGGGGTTCCCGGTGGAGGCGGTAGGGGCTGGCTTCCGTCCGTCACCAAGCGCTAGTGATCGCACGGGGTGCAATACTTATGCGGTACCTCTGGTGGATTGGATTGGAGTGGTGGTGGGGTGTACTTCCTTACCGAGGAAGAAAAGAAGCGTCTGCTCAAAGGATTGCTGCCCCGATCCCGGGAACTGGGGATCGCCGAAGAGCTGAGGGGCTGGAATTGGCCCGCGCCGCCGTTGCAGCCAGTGTACGATACAGTCCTGGCGCTGTACGAGGTGGCCAATTCCTATTGCCCGACCAACCGGGATGTGTATCTGCGGCGGGTGCGGCGGGTGTTCCCAGCTCCGAGTGCAGCCATGATCAAAGGGAGGGTACTGCACGCCGCCTTGGTCCACGTGCTGGTATCCGCCAAGAGGCTCATATACTCGGTTGGGGTTGCGCAGTACCAGACAATATTTCGTGAGTTGCAGGAATTGGGGCCGGTCGATGTCGAATCCGATCTGCAGGCGCTGACACCTGAAGACGCCGCCGACCTGAAACACAAAATGACCATCGTGACCGAGTTTGAGAAAGCGCGGATCATATCGCGCATTCAGGAGATTTTGTTCAAGCAGCCTTATATAGGCGAGGATTCACTGGCCAGCCTGGCGATTCCGGTGATTGTGGAGCAAAAGTTGGACGGTTCCTTCCTGGGCCTTAGCCCGAACCTCAGCACGGATGCGTTTACGGTTTGTGAGCCGATGATTGTGGATCTCAAGTTCGGAGAGCGGCGGGACTTTCACCGGCTGACCACCACGGGTTATGCCCTCGTCATGGAATCCCTTTATGAGTTTCCCGTCAACATCGGCTGTTTGGTTTACGCCGGTTTCCGGGGTGACCGGCTCATCATCAGCAAGGACTTGCACATCATAGATGACGAACTCCGCCAGTGGTTCATCGAGTCGAGGGACGAAAAAGCCCGGATGGTCTACGAAGAGATAGACCCCGGTCTTCCGGCGGAATGTCCTCAAGGGTGCCACTGCTACGCGGCCTGCAATGGGTAGTCTTTCGAAAATGCACTCTTAGGCATAGGCTGAGATGGTCTTCAATGATACGGTTAAGGAAACGCTCCTACGGCATTAACGCTTCGGCAACCGACTTGACGAAGAGGGGACTGAAAAAAGCTTTTCGCAAAAAAGGGGTGATTTCGTGCAGGCAAATCAGTTTCGAAAAGACAGTGCTTTTTTCTCCTTGCGCGCAGGCTGGAACCCTTGGGGTGGCTGCTTTTTTTGTTGACGCCGGGGTCTGTTTCAATGACCGACCCGACGAAAAGGGGACTGAAAGTACCGCTACTGGTTTCGGAGCAGGTTTTGGCGTCGGTTGTTTCAATGACCGACCCGACGAAAAGGGGACTGAAAGGCGAACGGTATCTGGTGTTCTGCCGCACTAGTTGGCGTTTCAATGACCGACCTGCGGATTCCGGTGAAATCGGCCGCCTGTTCCGATTTTTTCCGGCCACCCGTTCCGGAGTTTCCGGACAGGGGTCGGAGCGTAGCGACGCTGGTTGTGGATAATATATCCTGGTGTCCGGAATCAG